>JAGDCE010000245.1 GCA_017958705.1 Clostridia bacterium | reverse complement strand
TTCATTCCTTCATTAGCCCGAAGGGCGACTTCATTGAAAAAAGCACGCTTCCGCGTGCTTTTTTCTGGTGCGGGCGACAGGAATTGAACCTGCATGTCCTTGCGAACACAAGAACCTGAATCTTGCGCGTCTGCCAGTTCCGCCACGCCCGCATATAATACCGCTTTTTTGCGGCTTGTTTATAATACCACAAATAAAACGGTTTGTCAAGAGCTATTTGCAAAAAAAGTCCGCATCCGGTAAAAAACCGGATGCGGAGTGCGTTTATTTGCCGAGTGATCTGAAATACGGGATGATCCTCGCGGCGGCGTTCGTGACGTTGTCGTCGTTCATGAACGTCTCCATGTTGTACGCCACCAGTATGTGCGCCAGGTCGGGATCGGACAGAAATTCCTGCATATCGCCGGAATATACGCGCATATCGAGTATCACGAGATCGAAGTGGCGAGCCAGAAACGGCACGAGGCTGTTGCCGAAGCTGTCTTTTATCAGTATCAGTTTCTTTCTCGTCTCACCGTTTTTCGTAACGAGCGTGACGGCGTTGTTTCCTCCGTCGCTCGAATTGTCCGAACCGATGAACACACTGTATTTATCGTTCAGATCGCGGTAAACGTCCTCATTGTAGAACGCTTCGAGCGTCGTCAGCACGTTGCCGCTGCTGTCCGTGATCTTCGTTGTGAAATCCTTGTCGCCTTCGAACCTGAACAGTTCGATCGTATCTTTTCCGCCGAAGCTCGCTCCGGCTTTGGCGTACGAGGTGCCGATGAAAGATTTACTGTAAACCTGACGGTCGAAGTCCTCAAGCTCGTACGGCGTCTCGCCGAACGAAGCGATTATCTCGCGGTACGCGTAATAAGCGCCGAGCGACGTCCAATGGTGGTCCGTTTTGTAGTATACGTATTCGCCGTCTTCAAAGCGCTCTTTCAGCGTGTCCCTCAACTCGACGACCGTTATCCCGGCTTCCGCCGCGGCGGCGCTGTACGTTGCCCAGTATTCGTCGGCGTGTGTGCTTTCGTACGGGAAGATCGCGGGCAGCTTCGAGCGCGCGACGTCAACTGTCCTGCCGGCTATCGCGGTGCGTATATCGACGGTGTCCGGCAGGTTTTTCTCGATGCCGGAGATCATCGTAACGTTCGATCTTATCGTCTCCGCCGCGTCCTGCGGCGTGCGGTCGCGCATTTTGCCGTCCTCGCCTTTGACGACGCCGGTGACGGTGTCCTTTTTGACAAGATAGCTGCCTGCAAAGAGTACGTCGTTGTTCTCCTGCTTCAGCAGTCCTATCTCCGCGGCGGCTTTTACCGCGCGCAGCTGATCGCGGAACGGGAACTGATCGGCGTAGTAGTCGCCGATCTCATCGGCGAACACAGCGAAATAATCGCTGTATGAAGCGTCGGTCTTCGCCTCGGCTTTGACCTCGCTCCAGTTGTCCTCGCTCTTGTACGCGGCTTTTTCCTCGTCGGTCATCGTCATGAGCTTAAGGTCACGCTTAAGATCCGACACGATCCGGGAGAAGCTCATATCAGGCGCCTGCTTCAACGTGCGCTTTTCGGTCTCCGAGTAAGTCTTGTCGGGCATGATGAAGAACATCACGCCGAAGAAGAGAATGAACGCGCAGAAGCACGCGAGTATCGCGATATCGGTCCTTTTCGTCTTGTCTTTCATCTCGAGCTGACGGTCGAGAAGTATTTCCGCCTCGGGTTTTTTCTTCGGTTTCTTAACTGTTTCGGCGGGTCTTATTTCATTGTTATTCATACGTCACGCCTCCTCAGAACCGGAAATACAGGAACGGGTTGAAGCTGCTGTCGACCATGTACGCGGTGCATACGAGAAGCAGGACGACGCATCCGACCGGCACGAGCACGCGCCAGATCTTTCCCGTTTTGTTTTCGTTGAAATACAGTTTGTAGAACAGCTTTTTCGGCAGCGGCGTGCAGGCGATTATCATTATCGCGATGAACACGAGGTTGCGCAGTATCAGATACGCGTCGCCCGAATTCGCGAACCCGGCGGCTCCGACGCCGAACATGTTCTTAACGTATGCCCAGCCCTCGCTGGTGCTCTCGAACACGAATATCAGCCAGCCGAACAGAACGATAAGCAGCGTGTAGATGTGGCGTATCGCCTTAGGCAGCTTTTCAAGCAGCTTGAGCAAAAAGCCTTTTTCCATCATCAGTATCACGCCGTAGAAAACGCCCCACATTATGTAGTTCCAGTAGGCGCCGTGCCAGATACCGGTCAGCATCCAGACGATGAACAGGTTGCGGTACGTTTTGAAAAGCGAGCAGCGCGAACCTCCGAGAGGGAAGTACACGTTGTCGCGGAACCACGTCGACAGCGACATGTGCCATCTGCGCCAGAAATCGGTGATAGAATCGGCTATGTACGGGTAGTTGAAGTTCTCGAGGAACCTGAAGCCCATCATCTTGCCGAGGCCTATCGCCATATCGGAATACGCGGAGAAGTCGAAATAAAGCTGAAGCGAATAGAAGATTATGCCTATCCACGCGGCAAGCACCGTGCGCTCGCCGTACGGGACTGCGCGGATGTTGCTCCACAGCTCGCCGACGACGTTCGCAAGCAGGATCTTTTTCGCAAGACCCGCCATGAACGTGCGTATGCCAGACGCGAACAGGTCGACCGTTTCCCGGCGTTCGTTCAGCGCGTCGTCAACGTCTTTATACCGGACGATGGGTCCGGCTATCAGCTGCGGGAAAAGCGTTACGTACGCGCCGAAAGAGGTTATCCGCTTCTGTACGGACGCGTCGCCTCTGTATACGTCTATTACGTACGACAGTGCCTGGAACGTGTAGAACGAGATACCGATCGGCAGCGAAAGTCCGAGAAGCGGGATATTCGTGCGGAAAATACCGTTAATTATGCTGCCGACGATGAAGTCGTAATACTTGAAGAACCCGAGTATCGCGAGGTTGAGGATCACGCTCACGATCAGCGCGGTCTTCGCTTTCTTCTTGTCGGACCGGTATTTGTCCACCATGTAGCCGCAGACGTAGTCGACGACTATCGTGAAGATCATCAGGAACAGATATATCGGTTCTCCCCAGCCGTAGAACACGAGGCTGATGATCAGAAGCCAGATGTTCCTCCACTTTCGAGGGAACAGGTAATAGAACCCGAGCGCGACGATCAGATAGAGGAACAGAAATTCAAGCGTTGAAAAGACCATAAAAATCTCCCCTTGGTTGTTTCCGTCTTGTTATTTTCTTTATTATAGGCGTTTTGCGGCGGTAAATCAAGTGCATTAAGATTTTTGAGGTGTAAAAAAAACAAGACGGATTTTAGCTATAATGCACAAAATAAATCGGAAATTTAAATTAAATAGCGCCGCCGTGTAACGCAAATTTCAATTATTTTTCCGCACGACGGACGACGCCGCGACGCGTCCGGGACGCTGATTATATTGCGTTTCTTAAAATTTTATAAATTATTGCTTGACATGATACCGCCGTTGTGGTATCATAATACATTGAAAATTTATATCATTGCATCTGCGATGTGAATATCAAAAGGAGTGCGCATATGGCACAGTTCATTGACGATAAGAAAAAAGAGCTTGAAGCCGGGCTGCAGCAGAGCGACGCGGCGGACAAGCTCCAGACAGTCGAGTCGTCCTTCAAAAAGGTGATGAAGGAGCTTTTCGCCGAGATGAAAACTCTCCCGGCGGAGGAGAAGAAGGACGTCGGCGCCGCAATAAACGAATTCAAGAAGGAGTTCGAGGAGAAGATCGCGGCGGCGAAAAAACGGCTTTCGGAGCTTAAAAAGAACGAAGCCGTCGTAGATCTCACGGTCCCGTCGCCCGAGTTCATCCGCGGCAAGATCCACCCGCTCATAAGAGTCGGCAGGATGTTCGAGGAAGTATATAAAGAAATGGGCTTCAGCATAGCCTACGGGCCCGAGATAGAGAACGACAGACACAATTACGAGATGCTCAACATGCCGTATTATCATCCGGCAAGAGACATGCAGGACACGTTCTATCTTGAATATCCGAAGGTCCTTCTGCGTTCGCACACGT
>JAGDCE010000244.1 GCA_017958705.1 Clostridia bacterium | reverse complement strand
GTCGACCGCCGCATAGGCGTTCGTGGTGCCGATCATATCGACGAACGCCTCTTCCTTCGTGTTGCCGACGCCGATATAGAGCGCCTCGTAATACGGAAGCTCCTCGCGGTCGTAGCCGAGGTGGATATACAGGTGTTCATCCGTGCGCATACGGAGCTGACCGTACTCCGGAAGCTCGCTGTTCTTTCTGTCCGATTCGGACACGGTGAACGACGTGTTGTATCCGTTGATGAATATGTCTTTGCTGATATGGATCTCCGTGACCGGCGCCGAGTATGCTCCCGTTCCGGTGTTGGTGGAATAATAGAGATAATACTTGCCCTCGGGAGACTGGATCGGGCCGCCCGCGCAATTACATTTGGTGCTGCCCGTTGTCAGCGTTTCGGACGCTGCGGCGGCGTCGGTGTAATACTTCACAAGCCCGTAAACCGCTTTGGATGCGTCTGAACTTCTGATGACGCCGATGTACGCGCATTTCTGATCCTTTTCGTATTCGTCGATCGACTTGTCTTTCACGTTCGGGTGTCCATCCCAACGGTAGTACGCCGCTTCGTTGCCGCGCACCCAGACGCCGTTTTTAAGACTGCTTACGCTCGTATCGTTCGCATGAAGCTCATACCAGGGATGCTCGGAGGAAAGATCCACCGGGATGATCTCGTCGAGCTGTGTAAACAGCGGACGGCGGTCGATATCGGCGTTCTCAATGGCGGCCTTCTGCCACGCGCTCATGGCGTTCTCGTAAAGGTTTTTGATCGCCGTTTCGGGATTCCTGCCGACGCCGCAGACCACCGCGACGACGTATTTCTTTGCGGTGTATCCGTGGTTGACCGCCTTTGTCACCTCCTCGGTCGTGACCTTTCCTTCACTGTCCCTCACCTCGTCCACGTCGGTCTTGTTCTCGCCCGTGAACTGTTTCAGATAAAGGTACAGATATTTCGAGCCCTTGTTCGTGGTATCGAGCGCGAGGTTCATCGGATGCCCGTAGTCGCCCGGCTTGCGCAGGTCGCACAGCGGA
The DNA here is from genome assembly GCA_017958705.1 of Clostridia bacterium. Lineage (GTDB taxonomy): Bacteria > Bacillota > Clostridia > Oscillospirales > CAG-272 > UBA1248. The sequence continues at coordinate 5,290 of JAGDCE010000244.1, read as the reverse complement.
ACGTATCCGGATACCTGCCCGGGATTTTCCCCCGTTCTGAAGACGATATCCCCTTCTTTGAGCGCGGGAATACCTGCGCGCGGCCCGGAGGTCAAAAGATACCTCGAAAGGATCTCGGTCTCTTTATCGGTGATCCAGTCGAGATCGGATCTCTGTTTCGCTTCGTAATTCGTATAAAGCGGGAGAGACATCGACTGCGGGTTGTAGTAGCCCGCGGTGATCCCAGCCGACATGATCGGGCTGCCCTGGATGCTGACGTTGGACGCCAGGAACGATCCGGCGGGAGTGCTCATACCGGTGTTTTTGATCTGCGACGTGCTCTCGGTATAGGGTGTGATCAACCCGGCGACGCCGGTGATCGCACGGTAAGGATTGTAGGTGTACGATACGCCGAAGTACATCGCGGTATGGTAGATCATATTTTCGTTTTCACGGGAAAGATAGGAGCAAACACCTCCGAGCGTCTTATTGAAATAGAATCCGGCGTCATGTGTCAGGCCGCCATCGCTGCCCGCTGCCACGATGGAGGCGAAGTACTTCTGGCTTTTATCGGTGATCCCGCTGACGCTGTGGAGCGTGTGTATCTGGTCGAAGTTGTAGGTGTCAGCCGGGTAACCGCCGACGTCGCGCCACATCGTCGCCATCGTCATTTCGCCGGCCTCGTCCGACATCACGCGGAAAGGAGCGCCGTTTTCCTGAAGCAGTTCAAACCCGTTTTCACGGGCGAAGGTCTGCATGAATTCATAGTTCGCGCCGAAACGTGTGTCGTCCGACTCGTTGTTTGCGGCGAGGAAGTAGGAAAATCCGGAAATATAGCGCTGATTGGGATTTCCTTCATCGTCCTTTGCGTGGAACTGCTCCTTCGGCTCGAAGTACAGATAAACTCCGTTTGAAGGATCTTCCTGCTGTACGAATTCATGTGCGTAATAGATTCTGCCCATGTCGGCAAAGAAATTGAAATCGTCGTCCTTACCGGTGTGGGAATAGTTATCTTTCCACTTGTGGCCGAAGTCCACGGCGTTGCCGCCGCTGAACAGGCAGACGGGTTCGAGCCCGTTGCCGGGCGCAAGGCGTTCGTACTGGACCGAGATACTCACGATCGGCGAGCCGGCGGACGGGTCGGTGGTCGCGTAGATCGCGAGACCGTCCGGCGTATATTCCGTACTGTCGCCGCCGCGTTTGCCGTATTTTGCGTCGCCGTACATGATCGTTCCCTCACTGTTGGTCGCGACGCGGATATCCCTCAGAGCGACATTCGCGGGGCCCAGCTGATAGCCGATATACGTGTAGCCGTCGTAAGGAGTCAGGTTGATCTCGATCGGCTCGAACCTTGCTTTTTTAAGAATGTTTATCGCGTCGCTCTGTACTTCATGATGAACGAGCCTGACGTTCGTGATATACGTGCCGTCGTCTCCGACGGTCTTGCCGGTGATCTTGCCGGTATCTTTCCCCGGGAAGAAGACGTAAAGCGGCGATCCCGTTTCCCCGCGTACATTGATATCGTTGACGTCGATGGCGGCGGCGCCGGTGATAAGCCTGAGAGGCTGATATCCTTCCGGAGCTATATATTGCCCGCTCGTCACGAAGGGCTCTTTTCCGGGGATGATCTCGATCGGTTCGCCCGCCTCCGGCGCTTTGCTGTAATACAGTGCAAGCCACCGGTCGTAAATTCCCTGGTAAGCGGTCAGCTCCGCGTGATCGGAGGACAAATACTCTTCGTGGAAAGCCAAGCCCATCTGGCCGTCTTCATTGTTGAACGAGCCTTCGTACGCGTTGCTCGTGACCGTTTCGTAGCGCACCTGATATGCGCCGGTCGATTTCATGCGTGCGTCCAGAACCACGTCGGGAATTTCGTCGTAGTCGATCGGGTCAGGCTGATCGAACACTCCGGTCCATTGAAGGATGGAATAGATCAGCATGACGAGACCCACGACGATGGCGATGACGTTCAGCACCTGCATGGCGCACAGGAACGCGCCCAGAATGTAGTCGGCGAAGAACGACGCCAGTTCCGTAATGAGATAGGTGCCGGCTTGCGCGATGTAGCTCATGCCGACGCTCCACAGAGAAGAGCCGACAAACGCGCTGACCACCATAGCCAAACCGCCGATACCGAGCGTACAGACGTCGATGGCTATAAGAGCCTGGTTGAGGTTGCTGTGCGCCTTTTTTTCGGCTTCGTTCTGGGAAGCCTGCAGATCGAGGCCGGCGGCCGCCGCCTCTTTGGAGGCGTCGGTCTGCACGACCTTCTTGCTGTAAAGCGAAGTGTCGAGCCCTTCACAGATATACAGTCTGCCGTCGGAATAACCGCTGTCCTTCAGCTTGTCCATCGCCTCTTTGACAGTCTTTTCGCGCTGCGTGAGGTAATCGTTCGCCTGAAACAGCCCTTTGACAAGTGTGCTGAAGCCGCAGAGCGAAAGCGCGGAACGCTGCGCCGGCGAAAGAGCGTAAACGATGGGATAAACGGAGGAGAGATGATCCTCCAGCGTTTCGTCGGCAGCGAGGTCCATGATGTACTGTGCAAGCGTAAGGCTCTCGTTATATGTCTCCGTCGGTTTTTCAGCCTCGGGACCCGCGGCTTCTTCCGTATTGTTCTCTGCTTCGGAGTTTTCGTTTTCCGCCGGCCCGTTATCATACAGAAGGTCGGCGTTATTTACGATGACCTCGCCTTTTTGCTGATAAACGATAGCGTCGAGGAGCGCGTAAATCGTCAGCGCCTCGTTGAATTCCGGGAACCGGCAATTCGGTCCGGCGGCGTCAAGCTTTTCCATCGCGTTTTCATCGGTCGCTCCTTCAAGCTCCGAATAACCGAGCGTCTCGCCGTAGGTATCAAGACGGTATTTGGCTTCAAGATACGTTGTGCGAAATTCCTTTATGGATCTGACGAGTTTCTCTGCGGAATCCTGGCAGTTGGCGTCGTACATATTCTTCGTTTCCGACGTGCCGTTACGGTATTCGCTTAATACCTCGCTGGTCTTTGCGCGGTCGACCCACGTCGTGCCGTCTTCCTTATAATCGGAGGTAGCGGTGCAGAGAAGGTCGATTATCTTGTTGAGTATAGTCGCGTTGCCGCGCTGGAGGAATTTTTCAAAGAAGGTGATATCCGTTTCGTGGATAAGATAATATCCCAACTGATTCTCGAGCGCGTCGTGGGGCTTGCTTTCGTCCACGTAGAACAGGTTGAGCAGATCGTAAGCCATGATAGCGTTCGGGCTGCCCGCTTCGACTTTTCTGGCAAGCTCGCGCACAAGAAGCATCATCTGCGCCGCCTGGTTCCTGAAATCCTGAACGTGGTCGTTCAGATACTTTTCGTAGTCGATCTCTTCAAAATGGGTATATTTCATATCCAGAAGAGTCAGATCGGTAATGGCGTTTTTCGGGTTCTCCGTGGTCTTATAGCCCATATAAATACCCATAGGAGTGTCCGGGAGGACGAATCCGGGATTGAAAGTAACGGTGTTCGGCGCGCCCTCGTTGAGGTTAGTAGGGCAGAAAATGAATCCCTCGCCCTCACAGGCGGCGCGTGCGTCCGCCTCCGTAACGCCGTAAAACATTTTGACTTCTTTCAGATAGAGTTTCGATAAGGTATGGTTCACTCTGGTCTCGGCAGCCAGCACCTGCATTGGGTAGCTGGTGAAAAAAATGCTGAATACCAGTACAAGCGATACTGCCGTCAAAAAAAGTTTCAACTTTTTCATTGTGCTCCTCCTTTCCGCTTCTTGCGATAATAGATCCCGCCGCCCGCCAGCGCGGCGATCAGGATCACGGCGCCGATGATCAGCACAATTATCCCTTCGGAGAATACCGACGCGCGAAGCTCGGTATTGACCGTTTGCGTTTCTGTAAGTTCCAGCCTGCCGTGATCGGCGCGGAAATACTGATTCAGCTGATATTCGCTCATCGGACTTCCTCCGAGCTTTACGCTGCCGTCGGATTCGCCGCGCAGGCGGATCTCGGACCCGGGCTCAAGGCCGTGGTTGTAGAGGTACGCGTTGCCGGCAAGCACGAGGTTGTCGTGGGAATCCGCGCCGTCGTTGCTGCGGATCACCGTGACGCCAGCGACGCCGATCGTGGAGGTGCTGGCAAGATAGATCCCGCCACCCTCTTCTCCGGATCCGTTGGAAACGACGGAGCAGTTTTCCATATAGATGTTGTCGTTGTCCACGTAGATCGCGCCGCCCTGACCTTGGGCGTTGTTTCTTTGGAACGTGCATCCGAAGAACCATGCGCCGTCGTCCGAGTTCGAGTAGAACGCGCCGCCGCTGCCGCCGGAGTTGTTTCCGTCGAACAGGACGTTACGCATTGTGACTCTGTCGTTGTTCACGTAGAAGCCGCCGCCGTCGTCGTCGCCCGCGGCGCAGGAGACGATGGAGCCGCCGATCCAGTTGGTCTCGCCGTGATCCTGGTAAACTCCGCCGCCCTGATTCTCGTTCGCTCTGCAGGAGAGGATGTCGACGTTTTCACAGGTCAGACGGTTGCCTTCGTCCTCCATATAGATCGCTCCGCCGTAATCGAGCGCGTGACAGTTGCGTATGACGCAGTTTTTAAGCGTCAACTGCGCAAAGTCGCTCATATAGATCGCTCCGCCTTCGTTCTGATACGTAACGGCCTTATCCGACCAGCAGTTCGAGATCAGCACACCGGTCAGATTCGCGGTCGCGGAGCCGGTCAGCTTGATGGCGCCGCCTTTGTCGGTGGTGCCGCCGTTGTACAGCGTGCCGCCCGTCATATTAAGCTTTCCGAGGCACTCGATAAGTCCCGCGGTATCGTTGCTTCTGCCGCCCTGTATGCTGCCGCCCTTGAAGTTGCCGCAGCTTTGACGCGTGGGCGAGGAGTCTATGATATTGAGCGTCGCGCCTTCGGCGATATAGAACAGCTCGCCTCCGTCCTGCGTCTTTTTGACGGTGCGGATGATCGGATAGCCGTTAAGGTCTACCGTTACGTTCTGTCCCCAGTTCAGTTCCAGAGGGCTGTCAATCAGCCACGCGCTGGTCAAGACTACCGTGGCGTTGGAGCTTTCTCTCGCCTTGTTCCATGCGTCGGAGCATTTGGTGAAGCTTTCGCCGCCCACCGTGGAATTGCCGTAGTTCACAAAGGAAATATGCATGTAGTCGCCGCCGTACAGCGAAGTAGCGAACGGAGAGGAATTGATCGTTACCTCCGGGCTTTCCATTGCGTTGCCCGATCCGTTCACCCAAATCCGTGCCCGCAGCCCGTAATCGCGGAAGGTAAAACCGCCTCCGAAGTTGGGGAAGGCGTGGATCTCCACGGGAGAAGCCGTTCCGAGATC
>JAGDCE010000023.1 GCA_017958705.1 Clostridia bacterium | reverse complement strand
CGGCTGACGCCGACATTCTTTGGGGGTCCCCACCCCTCAATAACCCCCAAACCCCCTGTTCCCCTCCCATCTCTGATGGGGCACGCGGCCGGTCTGTAGGGGTCGGCGCCCACGACGACCCGGTGGCAAAAAGCCCCAACAAACGTTGGGGGATGGCGGGGGTAAGGGGGTGGTACCGGGGTTCCCCGCCGCGAACAGCGGTGGGGGTTCCCGGATAGGGGGGAGGGGAACCCCCTGAGGCGCCGAGGAACGAGGCGCACCGAACGTCCGGGAGGGACTCCTCGGTTTACCGCGGGCCGATCCGGTTGATATAGATCAGCGCGCTCGATTTCGGCTCGGGGAGCGTTACGGTCATTCCGTTCAGCAGCTCCGCGCCGGACGTCTGAGTGATTTTGCCGCTGTCTGCGTCCCTCAGCTCGTACTTTGCGTCTTTATCCGCAAACGGCAGTTTTGCCGTGAACGTATCTTCCTCAGCTTCCTCCATACGGAACGCGAGGAGGATGCTCTCGCCAATTTCGGGGTCGTCGTACGCGAACGCGGTCCAGTGCGTTTTATCGTCATGGTGACGCCACGGTGTGAGCACGTACATATCCTTTGTCAAAAGATGACGCACGCTCTTCCACTCGCTGAAATTGCGGCGCATCAGGTCGTAGTCGAGCAGAGGGTTGTGCGTGAACTCACCGCCGTAATTGTATATCGGCAGATACGACGCGCGCGCGACGTACGGCGAAGATCCCTTGTCTTTATTATATTCAAGCTGACTCGCGGCTTCCTTCGTGCTCGAGCCGTGGAACGGTATCCAGCGGCAGAACGTCGAGCTCTGCGACAGACGCATAGCCGAGGTTGTGCGGTCGAAATCCGAGCGCATCAGCGGGAATCCGCGGCGCATGGACTCGATATCGTTCCTGCCGCCGCCCGACGCGCACGAGTCGACGAAAGTGCATTTGCCGTTTTTGCGGCAGTATTCGATTATTCCGTCCCAGAGTGCGTAATGGCCGCAGATGCACTTGTTCTCCGTGACGCCGGCGCGCGGGACGCCGTATTTCCGCGCCTCGACGCCGTCTTTATAAGGCCAGGCGAAGCCGGGGTCGCTGTTGTTGTCCTCACGGTACATATCTACGCCGTGATCGCCCAGGAATTTCGTGATCCTGCCGAGCGTCCACGCAAGGCAATCGGGATCGCCGAGATCGTTCGTCCTCACGTGTCCGTCGCCGATGCTCCACTCCTCTTTATACCCGTAGTTTTTACACAGTGCGGGGACGTTCGTGACGCGCTCCGGCTCGAACCACGTGAGCACCTTCATGCCGAGTCTGTGGCACGCCTCGTTAGACTGCAGGAAGCTGTCGTCCGGCCACTTTTCCCGGTCGAGCTCCCACGTTCCGACGGTGCCCCACCAGTCAACCTCGACGGTCTTGTTTTCGGGATCGTAATACCAGCCGGCGTCGAACCACCGGAAATCCGGTATCATATCCTCGGCGACGAGCTTGTCGAGCGTCGGCTTCCACGTGAAGCTGCGCTCTGAGATACTGCCGTCGGAGTTCGGCAGACCGGTATCGGACGCGAAGCCCGCGGTAGAGAACGGCAGAAGCGGATCGTTTGCCGCGTTCGCCTTCGGCAGATTGTATTTCATGAACCAGGAACGCCACAGATTCGCAGCGTCGTCGTAATTTCTGCCCTTATACGGCAGAAAGACGACGAGTCCGGTGCGGATCTTCTCGCCGGGCATCAAAACCGCGTTAAGTGAAACGTCCGTTTTCGCGCGAACGTGCGTCTTGCTGCCGTCCGCCGAGAACAGCGCTTCCCACGTGCCCGCCCAGCCGAGCGCGATCATCGTGCCGCCGTTACCGTGGCACAGATCGAAATACGGGAAAACTATATGCGTTGCGCGCCCGCCGAGAGACAGAAAATATTTGTCGCCCTTGCAGAGATCTTGCTCGTACGCTGAATACCAGTTGTCATGGTCGCCCATGCAGCCGCGCAGGACGGGATCTTTGCCGTCAAAGTCCATATCGAGCGCGTATACGTCGGACAGGACCTGCGTCGGTTTGTCCGACACGTTTTCGAAGTACACGGTATATTCGACCTGACCGTATTCGGCGACGTATTTCGCGTCGGCTTTGACCGACAGATCCCCGATCTGCGCCGTCAGGATAACGCGCCGGACCCCCGCGCCGCCGAGCGTCATTTTTCGCGTGCTCAGCCCGCCAAAGCCGTGATATACTCTGCCGCCGTAGCTGAATTTTATCGGGAAGTTCCCGGGGACCGACAAAAGCTTGTCAAATATCGCGGCTCCCGCTTTTACGTTTTGTGATTTTACGCTCATTTTCTCTCCTCCGCCGCGTTATCACGCGTTTATGCCGCGCGCCTTCAGTATTTCGTCGGCAAGCGTTTTCATGCCGTTTTTGTCGGGGTGGATGCCGTCGAGCGCGTCGACCGGCGTTGTGTTCTTGTTCGCGTCGACGAACACGCAGCCTTTTTCCGCCGCGACCTTCTTTATCGCGGCGACGTATTCGTCAAGGTGTCTGCCGCCGAGGCAGTACGGGAACTCCCACGCGGGATCCCCTCTCAGCGTCGACACGGCGGGAGAGATGCACCAGACCTCGGCGTCAGGGTAATGCTCTTTTATCAGATCGAGCATGATGCGGTAAGAACCGCAGAAAGACTGCCTCTCTTCCATATCTCCTTCGGCTTCTATCAGCGTGCCGGACGCCCAGTCGTTGACGCCCATGTAGATCATTATCACGTCGGGCTTTATATCGCCGTCGCCGAGCCGCGACATCCTCGAATCAAGATGCGCAAAGCTGCCCGGCGTGAACTCGGCGTGGTAGCTGACGGTGCTGCCGGACCACGAGTTGTTTTTGAGCAGTCTGCCGCCGAGACGCGAGATTATCTGACCCCACCAGGTGTCCTCCTCGCCTTCGATCCCCGCGAGTTTTTTGTTGTTTTCGTCGTAGTACAGCGCGTAGCCGTCCGGGATCGTCCCGAGAAGCGTGCTGATCGAATCTCCGACGACGGAAAAGTATTTGCCCCTGTAATCCATCTTTATCCTCCGGTTTTTATTTTTTCGTCTTCTTTATCACTATGATCGATGCGGAAAGCGCTGCGACGATCACCGCGCCGCTTATTATGTACGGCAGATACGGCGTTTTTCCGCCGCCTTCGTCTCCGTCGGTCTCCCCGGCTTCGGTCGGCCCGGCATCAGTCGCCGGCGCGGTCGGGGTATCCGTATCCGGCGCGTCGGTATACGTGTCCGTATCCGCCGGGGTATCCGGCGCCTCCGCGTACGGCTTCAGCACCTCGTATAGCAGCTCCGCCGCCCTCCCGTGCTCCGACGGGCCCGGATGCAGCCAGTCGCTGCCCGCCTTTATATCCCAGCTTTTCGTGTTTATCAGAACGATCCCGGCGTCCTCCGAAAGATCGATCGCGCGGCGCAGCGCCGTGCTTGCGGTGCCGTTGAACGGCGTCATCACGAATATGACGGCGTTTTTGTACGCCTCACGCAGCGCCGTAAGATATTGGAGCGTCGCCGCCGCCACGGTCTTAGTGTCGCTGAACGTGTCGTTCGTGCCGAGATTTATGACGATGAAGTCCGGCGCGTATTTCGACGTGTCCCACGCCTGCGCCGCGGCGCGCTCTTCTTCGGGCGTTGCGTTCCGCATGTATTCGCGGTCGAGGAAATATCTCTCAGGCATTCCGAGCGGATCGGTACCGAGCGTGTTTTTCCCGCGCTCGACTATGCTTATGCCGCCGTACGCGACCGTGCTGAAACGGAAGCCGTATTCTTTCATCAGCCGGCGCCCGACGATGAACGCGTACGAATTCTTATACGAGTTATTCGCCCCGCCGGCGGCGTCCGCCGGCGCGACGTAGCCTTCCGTGATGGAGTCGCCGACGAATTCGACGATCCTGCCGCCGGGTGAAGTCAGCGCGCGGGCGCCCGCGTCGAGGCTGAAGCCGCTTATCGCGGGAAACGTCTGCTGTGCGCCGGCGTAAAGCTCGAGCGTGTGCTCTCCCTCCGCAAGTCCGGCGAAAAGGCTCACGCCGTCGCCGAGCGTGATCTGCTCCGGCTCGCCGCCGTCGACCGCGATCAGCGCCGTGCCGGACGCCGGCCCGTCAAGCCCGACGCCCGTGCCGGTGAAACGCAGCACGAGTCCGCATTCAAACGCGCCGCGCATCAGCCCGCCGTCCTCTTTCCACCGCCCCATATAGACGATGTTTTCGTCGTCCGCGCCGATCCGCACCCGCGCGTCTTCCGCCGACGCCGGCGGATACGCGAACGCGGCCGTGAATATCAGTAAAAGCGAAAACACTCCCGCGAATTGCCGCAAAAGGCGGCCCGTTTTACCGAAAACACGGCGTTTTGCCGCCGTGTCGGTTGATTTTTCTTTCATATCGTCCCGGTCCGTCACACGGACTCTTTTTTCACTGTTTTCAATATACCGTACGTGATGAGCACAGCCATCGAAAGTCCGACGGCGAGCTCGGTCAGCGCGCGGTGCTGGCGCAGCCTGCGCGCGATCTCTGAAAAATCGCCGGCGGGCGCCGCCACCTCTTCCTTCTGTCTCGTCCTGTATTCGCGCAGATATCTCCTGCACGGCTGACACGTCAGCAGATGCTCGCGCAAAGCCTTTTCCGAGGATGACGAAAGACATTTGTCCTTATACATCGGCAAAAGATCTCTTGCCATTTCACAATTGATATTCATTTAAAGCCTCCTTGAGCATCTTTTTTGCTCTGAAAAATATAACCTTGGCGGAATTCTCGCTTATGCCGAGACTTTTTCCGATGTCGGCAAACGAAAGCTCCGCATAAATGCGTAAGACCACAACGTCACGGTATTTAGACGGCAGCTGCGAAACGGCCTTCTTCACCGCCTCGCCGGTAACCTTCTTCTGATACACCGCGGCGGGATCGGCTTCTCCGCCGTCTCCGTCGGACACGAGGTCTATGTCGACCGTCTGAATCCTGTTCTTGCGCAGATATTTGAAATAAGTGTTTTTCGCCACCGCGGCGAGCCACGTGAATATCTCACAGGATCCGTCGAATCTGTGGAAGGAGATGAACGCCTGATAAAACGTCTCCTGCGTCATTTCCTCGCACAGAAACGGATCGGGACACATCTTCGACAGAAACGCATAGACGCGCCTGAAATATTCATTGTAGATGTTTTCAAATTCATTCATATGTTTATACCGGACCGGTAAAAAGAGTTACCGGGCGATAAAGTTTTTTGTTGTCTAATCTTATATTTGCGCCGCTTTTATTTCTTTTTTCTGATCACGACCGCCGCAATGACAGCCGCGGCAATGGCCGCAGCCGCCGCGGGGATGATCCAGACGAGCGGCGAGACGCCTTTTTCGCCGGCCGGCTCCGTGTCGGCGTCAGTGGTCACGGGCGAAGGCTCCGTGTCGGTCGCTTCGTCCGTATCGACGGTTTCGGGCCAGGGATCCGGCGCGATGAGGTTGCCGACGGCGAGCCTTATCGTGTTGAACAGCTCGGGATCGGACTTGTAGCTGCCGAGCGACGTCGTGATCTGCTTTATCACGAGCGTGCTCTTGCCCTCTCCGTATTTTGCGTCGAGCAGATCGAAGTAGTCGTAGTCCTCGACGCCGTCGCGGATCGATTCGAGCCTTATCGATTCAACGCATTCGTGCAGACGGCCGATATATCCGCCGTGGTATAAGAGCACGCCGTTGCCGTAATAGTCGAAGGGATTGATCGTTCCGGTGTCGACTTCATGCTTTTTGTCCCAGCCCCAGTTGTGCTGAGACGCGCCGGCGCCGTACCAGTCGTTGACGGCGTAATACAGGAAGCCGTCGACGTTATACAGCTTCTGCTGCCAGAAAAGGATCCTGTGGTTGACCTCGGGATCGCTCATCGAAAGAGCTATCTCGGGCGTCTGCGGGAATCTCGTGACGTACCACCAGACCTCGTTGCCCTCCGCCTGACGCTGAGCCATGCGCTCGGGGAACGTGCCGTAATTGCGCTCCGTCTTCGTCTTGACGCGGACGGTCAGACGCTTGTCCGCCTTCTGATCGGCTATCGTGTTGAAGAAGAACGTGTGCGGGCACCAGACGGTGACGTAGTCTTTCAGATATTCGAAATGGTCTTCGCCGGTCTTGGAGTCGATCAGATCGTTCCAATGCATCGGGATTATCAGCTTATAATTTTCCCAGACGCTTTTTATCAGGTTCGCGTTGTCAATGACGCTGTTCAGCTGCGCGCGCGACATCGGCTCGTCGTTGCTGTCGGGATAGAAATACGCTTTGGCGAGCCATTCGGGCTTCTGAGAGAGGAATTCATACGCACTGCGTATGTTTTCCTCGGACAACGCCGTCTTCCAGCCGAGAGGATTGAACGCCTGTACGCGCGGATCGTCGAGATACGCGGTCACGGTCGCGAGAGTGTCCCCGTCGAGCGCGCCGTAGTCGCCGCCGAGAAGCTCCGGCATCGAATAGGCGTTGACTTTGTTTTCAAGCAGAGTGTCGTAATAGAATTTGTAAGCCGCGCCGTCGTCGCCCGAATAAAGCGCCGGGTCCGCCGCGTAGATCGCCCACCAGCCGAGATCGGCGAGGGTCTTGACGTGACTGGAGTCGGGAAGCGCGAAATCCCAGACGTACGCGTATACGTCGGCGCGTTTTATCTCTTTGCCGTCCGCGTCTTTGACGGACACGGACGCTTTATACTGGCCCGCGGGAGTGTCCTTTTCGGTCTTGACCTTGATGAGAAAAGCCTGACTGCGGCCGGCATGCAGCTCTATCGGTCCGTCGAGCGGCGGGATCGGGTCGATCGTCGATTCGCCCGCTACGTCGTCGAAATAGAATCCGTAATACACACGCGGCGTAATCGCCGTGCCTTCATTTATGAAATCTGACACCGTGACCGTCACGGTCTTGTCCTCCGACGGCGCGAGTATCAGCCAGACGCACTCGATCTCGTTCTTCGCGAGCCTTATCTGGTACGAATTGCGGCCGTTCGGCGTCACGTTCTCCGCCGGGACCTTGACGTAACTGTGCTCGAACCACAGCGCGGTGCCCTCGTCCTCCGCCTCGGCTCTGACCGGTTCGTTCGGTATCTGCGGCGCGCGATCGACCGCGGACGCGAGCAGCTCGGCGGCGGAATTCTGCTCGGCTTCGGTCAGTTCGTGAGCCGACGACGCCGCGGATGATACGGCGAATACTGCCGCGGTAAGAGCGGCGAGCAGTATCAGGGTAAACTTTTTCATTCTCGGGTGCCTTCTCTTTCGTGTGTGAGGTATTGCGGCGCGCCTCATGCGGGGTGCGCGGCTTTCATGAGCCTATTTTATCATATTTGCGGGATAAAATCAATAGTTTTACGTTTTTTATACGCTTACTCGCTTGAAAAACGTCAAAACTTGTGATACAATATGGCAGCAAGATTCGAAGGAGACTTTATCCGCAAATGAAAAAGACCTTTAAAGAACGGGCTGTGGATTATCTGATGATAACGCTCGGCAGCGTCATATACGCCGCCGGCATTTCTTTGTTCCTCGACCCGAACAATCTGGCGCCGGGCGGCGTGTCCGGCATAGCCATAATACTGAACAACTTCATAAAACCGTTGAACGTCGGTACCATCATAGTCCTGATCAACATACCGATAATGATAATCGGCGTGATAAAATTCGGGTTCCGGTTCTTGTTCTCAAGCATTTACGCGGTCGCCGTGTCGTCCGGCGCCATGGAGCTTTTCGACAGAACGATAGGCGGAGTCACGGACAATCCGCTGCTCGCGGCGATAGCCGGCGGCGTTCTGCAGGCGATCGGTATAGGTCTGGTGTTCCGCGTCGGCGCGACTACCGGCGGCACGGATATTATCGTGCGCCTGCTCCGCCTGAAATTCAGATATATCAGAACGGGTACGATATTCATGCTGATAGACGGCGTGATAATCACCGTTTCGGGCATAGTGTTCAGGAATCTTGACGTGGCGCTGTACGCAGCGCTGTCGCTGATCGTGTATATGGCGATGTTCAATTCGGTGCTGTACGGCGGCGATCAGGCGCGTCTCGTGTATATCATCAGCGGCAAGCGCGAGAAGATCGCGCAGCGCATCATGTCCGAGCTCGACGCCGGCGCGACGATACTTGAAGGCAAAGGAGCCTATACCGGTCAGGAAAGAGAAGTCCTCATGGCGGTGCTCCGCATGCGCAGTCTGCCCGAAGCCCGCGACATAGTGCGCGAGGAGGACAAGAAAGCTTTCATGATAGTGACGAAAGCCACCAGCGTCTTCGGAGAGGGCTTCAAATCCCACGACGAAGAGGAGCTGTAAAATCCGGGAAGCAGCGCGGCCGCGG
>JAGDCE010000243.1 GCA_017958705.1 Clostridia bacterium | reverse complement strand
GCATCTGCGTCTGATATCGGCTTTCATACCGCAGGCCGAGAACGGACAGCGTCTGAGCTTCCCGTCGGGAGTCGATCTGATCTGCGAAAACGGCGCGTTTCGGTTTTTGCAGCGGTCCGAGCCGCTCGTTTACAGCCTCCCGATTGAAGACGAGGGCGAATACGCGATACCGGGAAGAAACAGCGTGATATTTGCCGAATACGCCGGCTCCGCAAAGCCGCTTCACGCATATAAAAATTTTTACAAACTGGTCAAACGAATAAAAATAAGTTCTGATATCATAAAAAACGGCGTATTCGTCAGAAACCGCCGCGACGGCGACTTTGTCGTGTCCGGAGGAATGACGCATACCGTAAAAAAAATATTGAGTGACAGAAAAGTGCCGTCTTCACTTCGCGGGGATTACCCCGTCGTATGTGACCGCGGCGGGATACTGTTCGTGCCCCCGTTTTACGTCCGAGACGGCGTCCGCGGGGATGAGGCGGCGTATCTGACTTACTGTGAATTCGAAGAACGGAGACAATATGAACGCACTTGAAAACGATATCGCAACGATACTTATAACAAAAGATGAGATCGATGAGATCGAGAACAGGATCGCCGAACAGATATCCGAAGATTACGCGGATAAAAATCTGCTGCTTCTCTGCATCCTGAAAGGTTCGGTGGTGTTTTTCTCCGACCTTATGCGCAAAATAACTCTGCCGATGCAGATCGACTTCATGAAAGTCACCTCTTACGGTAAGGGCAGCTCGTCCACGGGCAACGTCCGCATACTCCTCGACCTGCACAGAGAGGACTTTTCAAAGGTAGACGTGCTGATAGTCGAGGATATAATCGACAGCGGACGCACGCTCTCGACGCTCGTCGAATATCTTAAAATGAAAGGCTGCCGCAGCGTACGCACCTGCACTCTGCTGGACAAGCCGGCGAGGCGTGAGGTGCAGTTCACGCCCGACTACACCGGGCGGCTGATACCCGACGAGTTCGTCGTCGGCTTCGGGCTCGATTACGCGGAAAAATACCGTGAGCTGCCGTACGTCGGCATCCTCAAACCCTCTGTATACACAAAGAACGAAAGTATGGATTGAACATGAAAGCAAACACCAAGAATATTCTGATCTTCGCCGCTCTTATGATCGTCACGGTCGTCATCGTTGTCGCCGTGATCGGCAGATCGAACGGCAGCAGGAAAACGATCGACAATTTCTCGGAGGTCGTTGAGAAATTCGAAAACAACCAGGTCGAGGAATTCTATATCCTGAAGGACAACACGCTCGTCATCAAGGACACGGCGTCAGTCGAATACAGCTATTCGCTGCGCGATCTGTCGCTGTTCACCGAGAGGCTGGGCGACGTCGTCGACCGCAACGCCGCCGAGGGAACGCTGAAAAAATACGAATATCAGCCGATCCCGACGGTACCGGTCTGGGTTACGTGGATCCCTACGATCATACTGATCGTTTTCGTGATCATAATGTACGTGTACTTCACGCGGCAGATCTCCTCCGGCACGGGCGGCTTCGGCAAGATGAATTCGTTCGGCAAAGCCAAAATGAAGCTCGGCTCGGATGAGAAGAAACGCGTTTACTTCTCCGACGTCGCGGGAGCCGACGAGGAAAAAGAGGAGCTGCGCGAGGTAGTCGAATATCTCAAAGACGTCAAGAAATATACGAAGCTCGGCGCGCGTATCCCGCGCGGCATACTGCTCGTAGGCCCTCCCGGAACGGGTAAAACGCTGCTCGCAAAAGCTGTCGCCGGCGAGGCGGGCGTGCCGTTCTATTCGATCTCCGGTTCCGATTTCGTCGAGATGTACGTCGGCGTCGGCGCGAGCCGCGTGCGCGATCTTTTCGACACGGCGAGACGCAACAACGCCTGTATCGTCTTCATTGACGAGATCGACGCGGTCGGCCGTCACAGAGGCGCGGGTCTCGGAGGCGGACACGACGAACGCGAGCAGACGCTCAACCAGCTTCTCGTTGAAATGGACGGCTTCGGCACTCACGCCGGCGTTATCGTCATGGCGGCGACAAACCGCCCCGACATCCTCGACCCGGCGCTTCTCCGCCCCGGCCGTTTCGACCGTCAGATAACCGTCGGTTATCCCGATATCAAGGGCAGACTCGAGATCCTCAAGGTCCACGCAAAAGGCAAGCCGTTTGAAGAAAGCGTCGATTTCGAGCGGATCGCGCAGACGACCGTCGGATTCACAGGCGCTGATCTTGCAAACGTGCTGAACGAAGCGGCGCTGCTCGCCGCGCGCAAGGGCAAGTCGCTCATCGGTCAGAACGACCTCGAGGAGGCGACGCTGCGCCAGATCGTAGGCACGAAGAAAACGTCAAGACAGAGACTTGATTTTGAAAATAAAGTCACCGCTTATCACGAGGCCGGTCACGCCGTCGTTTCGTATTATCTGCCGAACGTCGACCGTGTGACTTATATCACGATCATCCCCACGGGTATGGCGGGCGGTTACACGCTGCTCCCGCCCGAAAAGGATCTGTTCTACTATTCCAAGACAAAGATGGAAGAAGAGATCGTCGTAAACCTCGGCGGCAGAGTCGCAGAGATGCTGATTTTCAACGATTTCAGCACCGGTGCGGCGGGCGACCTTAAAACGAGCACGAGCCGTGCGCGCAGCATGGTCACCAAGTACGGCATGAGCGAAAAACTCGGCTCCGTCGTTTACGAGGAGCACAGCACCGACGAGGTATTTCTCGGCAGAGACCTTTCCTCCGGCAAGCCGTATTCGGAAAAGACCGCCGCCGAGATCGACTCGGAGATCAAGCGCATAATCGACGAGGCCTATAAAAAGTGCGAAGCGATTCTGTCCGATCACAAGGATAAGCTCGAATTCATCGCGCAGTTCCTTCTCAAATACGAAACGATGGACGGCGACCAGTTCGAGGCCGCCATGTCCGGCGACGTGACGTTCGAGCAGCTCGAGGCGATCAACGCCGAGAAGCGCCGCAAGAGCGAGGAAGAAAACAAGCATCGCGAAGAACTTGAAGCCGAAGCACGCAAGCGCGACGAAGAAGCCGCCGAAAAGCGTGCGAACGAACGCAGCGAGCACGGCGACCGTTTTGCCGATATGGACCGCATGATGTTCGCCCGCAATCCGCAGGACCGTGACGACGACAAAGACGATAAAGACGATAAAGACGATAAAGACGACTGACGTTTCCCGAAAGAACAAGCTGAGAACATACCGTCCTCAGCTTGTTGAATATCAGGATATATAAAATCTGAAAGCCGGGTACTGACATGAATGAATTCGAACCCAACTCCGTAGTGGAAGGAAAACTCCGCGGCGGCAGGATAATCAAAAAAAGAGACGGTTACTATATCGACGAAACTCCGTTGTTCGGCGAGGGTTTCGTTTCGATCGAAAAGCTGTCGGAGGACAACAAGATATATTCTTCCGTGATTAACAAGGCGAAATCTATCATTAAGACCGGTTTCGGCGCGCTGACGCTCACTCTGCCCCTTTACGCCGATTCGGCGAAGCAGGACGCGGAAAGAGTCATGACGTTCGCTAAGGTCACGTGGGCGGACGGCGATTTTTCGATTCTTCTGATGCAGGAGGAGATACTGAAAAAGATCACCGGCAAACGCGATATTTTTGACGCCGTGCTCGACAAAGCGAAGCTTTTGCAGGATATGGGCAAAGATCTGACGAACGATACCAGAAGGCGCAATCCGCTTTCCGAGATCGAGTATAAGAATCCCGCGTTTCACAGATCCGACGTGATAAGAGTCATCGACGGCACGGCGCTTGCAAATGACACTCGCTTCGACGGGGCGATCGGCTGCAAGGAAAAAGTGAACAAAATCGAGATCATGTCCGTTTACGATTCGTTCGCCGGGCAAAGCGGCCTAAAATTCACCCCGAGCCTGCAGTGCGGCGCCATGTATTATCTGAATCCTTATAAAAAGGATCAGTATATAATGGTGGACAAGCTTTTCGAAGAAGTCCAGAACGAACGCGCGGCTGAGCTTGAACAGGTAGCGTTTGCGCTCGGCGCCAAATATTTCCGGGTCGAAATGATCGACAACACGTCCGTGACGACGAAAAAGTCCGCGAGAAGCAGCTCGAAGGCAAAAGTGACGGAATATATAAAAGCCGAAAGCGACGTAAGCTACGATCAGGATTCTCTTTCAAAAGAGGGTCACTACATACTGGCCGAGACGCATTTTTCAAGCGAGCGGAAACCGTTTGCGCCTCAACTCGAATGGTTTGCCGAAAACAAGAAGATACAGAGCCTGATCAATATGCGATTAAGTGACGGCGGAGACAAGATAGTGAGCCACAACATCGAGATAAGGTGTATGAACTACTCGATAATGAACTCGGAGACAGCAGGAAATATCGACGCCGCGATCAAAAAGATCGGCGTGAAAGCGACCGCAAACCTGAAAAAGCACTGTGAACGCGAACGCAACCAGACCTTGCTGTTCCACGTTGAATTCTGAAACATACCGCGCCTACCCGGCGCGGTTTTGTTTTGCCCTGAGTTGAATTATTCACATTTATATAATAGAATTAAGAGGTAAGGATGAAAGGAGCGCTGATATGGATGATATAAAACGTTTGAAGCCCGAAGATTACGAAGAGCCGGCCTGTCTGCTCTGCATGGACGATGAAAACGTGACGAGGATCGACACACGGCGTTTTATAGAAAAGCTCGACGCGTATTACGCCAAAAACGATTACGACGGCGCCTGCCGTCATCTCGGATACTGGCTGACCGAGGCGATCACCGGAGGCGATCTGCGCGGGCAGTTCACCGTTTACAACGAAATGATGGGCTATTACCGCAAGACGGGTCAGCGTGAAAAAGCGTTTGAAGCGGTAGACAACGCGCTCGATCTGATACCAAAGATCGGTATAGAGGGCGGCGTTTCCGCCGGCACCGCGTACGTAAACGCCGCGACCGTCTGCAAGACGTTCGGCGAATCGGAAAAGGCTATGCCGTGGTTTGAAAAAGCACAGCTCATCTACGAAAAAGAGCTGCCCGACGGCGACGGCAGACTCGGAGGGCTGTACAACAACATGGCCCTTGCGCTCGCGGATCTGCATAGATACGAGCAGGCGATCGGATATTACGAAAAAGCGATCGGCATCATGATGAAAGTCAAAAACGGCGAGCTTGAGGCCGCCGTCTCGTATCTGAATATGGCGAACGCGCGCGAGGCCATGCTCGGGCTCGAAGGCGCAGAATCATATATAAACGAATATCTCGATAAAGCCGAGCAACTGCTCGACACCCCTTCCCTGCCGCGCGACGGCTATTACGCGTTCGTATGCGAAAAATGCGCGCCGACTTTCCAATACTACGGATATTTCCTTTTCGCTTCAAAACTGAAAGAGACTGCGAGGAGCATATATGAAAGGGCTTGAATTATCAAGGGCTTATTACGAGCAGTACGGCAGACAGATGCTCGAGGGGAAATTTCCTCAGCTTTTGCCGCATATCGCCGTCGGGCTGTGCGGTGCCGGTTCGGAGTGCTACGGATATGACGACGATATATCGGAAGACCACGATTTTGAGCCGGGTTTCTGCATCTTTCTGCCCGAAGAGAACGAGATCGACAGGCAGACGGCGTTCAGGCTCGAGCGCGCTTACGCCGCGCTTCCGCGCGAATTCATGGGACATACGAGAACGCCGGTCAATCCGGTCGGCGGCAATCGCCGCGGCGTTCTGAGGCTGTCCGAATATCTGACCGAAAAGACCGGAGTGCCCGACGGCAGACTCGATATCGCGCAGTGGCTGAAGATCCCGTCTTACGCGCTTTGCGAGGCGGTCAACGGCGAGATATTTTTCGATGGCAGCGGCGCGATCACGGCGGCGCGCGAATATCTGTCCGCGATGCCGGAAGACGTGAGAAAAAAGCGGCTTGCGGGTGATCTGCTCATTATGGCGCAGTCCGGGCAGTATAATTACAGCCGCTGCGTCAAGCACGGCGAGACTGCGGCGGCACAGCTTGCGGTGTTCGAGTTCGTCACCCACACGGTCGACGCGGCATTTTTGCTCAACCGCAGATACTCGCCGTATTATAAATGGTCTTTCCGCGCGCTGCGCGATCTGCCGCTGCTGGCTGATCTTCACGACACGCTCGAATTTTTGATGACTTCGGAGAATAACGAAGCGCTTGCCGAGACGAAATATTATATCATCGAGGATATCAGCTCCGCTGTCATCGGTATCCTTCAGGATCAGGCATTGACTGAGGCGATTTGCGGCGACCTTGAAAAACACGCGTATTCGGTAAATGACGGAATCTCGGACCCCGGCGTAAGAAATCTGAATGTCTTATATACTGTTTGAATAATTAAAAAACTTCCCGGTCGGGAAGTTTTTTTCATTTTATAACGCCGGAGAGCATTTCTCCGTTATACACGACCGATCCGCGGTCTTCGTTTGCCTCTGTCTCATCGGGCGAGACGATCTGGCGGTCGAACCACTCGACGGTCGAAGCCCCTTCATCGTTCACGCGCGATATGAACGTGCGCTGGAGGTTGCCTTCGTAACAGCATTTTACAAGCGTCTCGCCGTCAAAGCTGCATTGGAGGCTGTCCTTCAGTTCGTCGTTTACGTAAAGCGAGATCTCAAAGGACCCGGCGTCGGCGTCGTAGCTCATGCGGTAGCTGTACAGATCGCCTTTTTTCTTTGCGGAAAACTCCGCTTCGTTTCCGGTCTCCGTGTACTGCTTTTCCTCGTAGCCGCGGAGCGCGAAATAAATGCCGAGATTGTTTTCGGAATTGTCGTCAAAGAACATTTCCGCGACGTCGGTCAAATCAGCGTCGTGCATGTATGCCGTCATTCCGTACGCGTATTTCTGGCCGAGAAGCGAGTTTATCGCAGTCGCCGTATCTTTATAATATTCTTCGCTTGCGGTCTTGTACGCCGCAAAAAGCTTTTTATAATCGCTGTGAGCGCCGTTTCCCGATACGTCCGTCAAAACCGGCTCGCTTTTAATGCTTTCGATCAGATCCGGCACTTCAGCGGTGCACGAACAAAGAAAGATAAAAGCGGCTGACAGAATGACCGGGAATCCCCATCTGTTCCTTTTCAAATCATCATCCAACCTTAAGATATTATACCGGGGCAAAGCCTCCGGAGACGTATTCGGGATTATACACTATTTTACGCAGTTTTGCAATACTATATGATGAAAATTTACAAATACGTGAAAATCCTCCGACCGCGCGTTACAGAAGCTTGATCCCGTTTTCCTCACATATACGGACGGTCTCGCCGTCCCATACAGACGACTGCACCTCGCCGATATGCGCTTTGTTCATTATCAGCATACAGAGCCTCGACTGGCCGATACCGCCGCCGATCGTGAGCGGCAGTTCGTCATTCAACAGCGCTTTGTGGAAAGGTCTGTTCACCCAGTCGTCGCATCCGCGCTCGTGAAGCTGCGACAGAAGCGACTGCTTGTTGACTCTTATGCCCATGCTCGAGACCTCGAACGGTATGTCGAGCAGTTCGTTGTAGAATATTATATCTCCGTTAAGGCTCCAGTCGTCGTAGTCGGGCGCGCGTCCGTCGTGTACGGATCCGTCTGAGAGTCTGCATCCGATCTGCGAGATGAACACCGTGCCGTATTCGCGGCTTATCAGAAGCTCGCGCTCCTTCGGCGTTTTTCCGGGATATCTTTGAAGCAGCTCTTCGCTTCCGATGTAATGCACTTCCCTGTTTATCCGGTTTTTGAGCACCGGATATATGTTCATCAGCGCTTCCTGTGTATCGCAGATACAGCCGACTATCGTATCAACCGTCTCGTGCAGGTATTCCTCGGTCCTCTGCTCCTCTGTGATTATCTTCTCCCAGTCCCACTGGTCGACGTAAACGGAATGAATGTTGTCGAGTGATTCCTCGTCGCGGCGGATCGCGTTCATATCCGTATAAAGACCCCGTCCGACGGCAAAACCGTATTTTGACAGCGCCATGCGTTTCCATTTTGCGAGCGAGTGGACTATCGACGCGCTGCATCCCGCGGCGGGGATGTCGAAGCTGACGGGGCGTTCGGTTCCGTTCAATCCGTCGTTCAAACCCGATGATTCTATGACCATGAGCGGCGCGGACACTCTCTGCAGTCCGAGCAGCCCTATCAGGTTGTCCTGAAATATGCGCTTCGTCAATGCTATCGCTTTTTGTGTTTCGTACAGATCGAGCGACGGTCTGTAATCCTTAGGTATTATGACTCTGTTCATTTTATCACATCCGTTTCCGATATTTTCTCCGGTTCGCATATAAAGCTTTCGCAGCCGAGCGCGGTAAGCTCTTCAAGCGCATCCTCAGCGTTGCCCGTGCAGTCGAATATTCCGAACACCGACGGCCCGCTGCCGCTCATAAGCGTTCCGAGCGCGCCGTGTTTTTTCATCACGTTCTTTATCCCGGCGTCGAACTGACAGTTTTCTTCAAACGCGTTGTACAGCTGTTCGCATATGCCGCGCAGATCCATGTTCTTTACCGCGGCGATCATTCTCTCAACAGGCCGCATCACGCGGCCGGCTATGCGGTCGAGCGCTTCATACGCCGTTTTTGTCGAGACGGTCGTATCGGTTTTTGACACCACGAAGACACAGTCCGGCAGCTCGCCTATGCGTTCGAGATTATCGCCTATGCCCGACGCCGCGCACAGTCCGCGTTTAAGGCAGAAAGGCACGTCGGCGCCGAGCGATTTGCCGATCGCGGAAAGCTCCGCGTCGGATATCGGGCGCCCGTACATCTCGTTCAGTGCCGAAAGCGTTGCCGCGGCGTCGGACGAGCCGCCGCCGAGACCTGCGGACACCGGGATCCTTTTGTTCAGGTAAATCGTGACTCCGCCGTCGACACCGCTTTTTTCAAAGAACAGGCGTGCGGCGCGAAGTACGAGATTTCCGTCGTATCTCAGTTTTCTGTCGCTGCAATCGAAGCGCACGCCTTTGCCGAGTTTTCCGAAAGTCAGCTCGTCATACAGCGTTATGCTCTGCATGACGCTTTCTATATTATGATATCCGTCAGCCAGTTTTTCTCTTATTTCAAGAAAAAGGTTGAGTTTTGCCGGCGCTTTGACCGTCAATGTTTCTGACGATGACATATATGTCGTTATTTCCTTTCTTTCAGTGAACTCAGCACGAGCATACAGCCGATCAGACCTATCACGATACCGCCGACCGCCGCCGCGATGACCGCCCACATCGGGACGTTTCGCGTCAGTACTGCGACGATACCTTCGCCGGCGGTTTCGGCGTCGGTCCCGGTCATGTCTTTTTCGGATGCGGTCGTGTTTGGTACTGTTTCAGTCGTTTCCGGATCTGTACCGGTGTCGGGCTGCGGATCGGTTTGCGTGTCAGGCTCGGTATCCGTCCCGGTCACGGGATCGGTGTCGGTATCCGGCAGAGTTTCGATCTGCGTCTCCGTTTCCGCATCCACCGTCACCGTATACTCGGGCATCCTGACAACGGTTATCCTGTATTCAGCGGTCGTGCCGTCTTCCGCCGTGACGATAACTGTTACGACGTTATCTCCGACGGAAAGCTCCTCGCCTCCCTGCACCTGTGCCCGTGCTTTGCCGTCTTTTGCCGAAACAGTGAAATCGGCGTTTGTGACCTCGTACGGCACGTATACCGCGTAATCGTAAACGTCATCAGACAGCGGCGGGGTCAGCGTGCCTTCCGAGCAACGCAATCCAGAAAGTCCCGTCTCGGACGACGCGACGTAGTCGGGATCCTGCTTCATCTTAGCTTTGATCGTATACGTCGTCGTATGATCCCCGTCCTCGGCCTTGACTTTGACTCTTATCATATTGTCGCCGACGGACAGACGCGCTCCGCTCGTCTCGACTGACGCTTCGGAATCGTTCGCCGTCGCTTTAACTGCGAGCGCGGCGAGCGTGTATTCGACCTCGCCGTCGATCTCGTATTCCGTAGTGTTCGGGCTGAATGCCGGCTTCAGCGTGTATCCCTCGACCGACAGGCTTTTAAGCGAACTGTCAGTCGACAAAGGTCTGCTGACCGTGAGTGTATACGACGCGGTCAGGCCGTTCAGCTCGTCGTAACCGTCCGACACCTGCGTAACGTTCGCTTTTACCGTTATCTTGTCTCCGGTCGAGGCGTTATTATTTATCTTGAAATTCAGCGTAATGACGGTAGACTGCGAGTTTATCGGAGATTTGAAGCTGTTGTTCTCCTCCGCCCATATCTGCAGCTTTCCGTCGCCGCCGTTGACCTCGACGCGCCAGTTTTTCAGGGCGCCGGACGACGACGTGTACGTCAGCTTCGACGTGTCGTACGTTATGTCCGCGAGTATGCCGCAGATACCGCTGCCGTCAGCCTTGAAGGACACGGCGATACTGTTGCCGGCGCGCGCCGACGCGGGGCCGGTCAGCGAGAACGAAGCCTCGAGTGCCGCTGTGACGCAGACCGTCATGACAGCGATCATCGCCGCGGCGATAAGTACGCTTGCGAGTTTTTTCATCTCTTCGTCCTCCTTTATCAATATCTGTTCTGCTCCGGCGCGGTGCCGTTTTGTATGCAGTATTTCAATTTAAGATAGTCCGTTATCGTGATCTTGCCGTCGCCGTTGACGTCGCACGCGTATTCGGGGACTTTGTCGAGCGGTTTGGCGCTTTGTATCCTGTTCTTTATCTGCAGGTAGTCCGTGATCGTCGTCTTTCCGTCGCCGTTAACATCGCCCGTTATGGCAATCGTGTATTTGTCGGCGATCTTTCCGTCCTTGTACAGTCTGACCTCGCACCCGGTCCCGACCGTCTCGTCGCCCTTTATCTCTTTGCCGTTCTTGTAAACGGTGAGCTTGTCGGAGTCCTTGAAATTCTTCAAAAGCGCCGTCACCGACGTTCCGGGCTTGACGAGGCTCGCGACGCCGTTCGCCGGGTTGAGGAAATAGACGTCGGATTCTATCTTCAGCACCTCCGGCATCGTAAACGATACGCTTGAGATCGCCGAGGCTTCCGTCGTATCCGTTTCTGCGTAGCGCTGATAGATGATGTATGTTTTGCCGGGAGTCATGCCGTCATATGTAATCTTTGTCGAGAATTCCGAATCGGCTCCGATCCGGTATTCACAGCCTGCGACGGCTTTGAGCTTCAGACTCGTCTCCGTCGCCTCCTCGACCGCGGGCTTCGGCGGCGTCTGCGCTTTGCCCTTGCCGATCGTCAGCGCCGGGCTCGTCAGCTCGCCTCCGGTCGCACCCGTACCCGTGATCTTAACGGTCAGCCGCTTTCCGATATCCTCGGCCGTCGGCGTATAGAAGCGCGAATCTGCGCCGGGGATTTTCTCCCCGCCGCGATACCACGCGTACGTGACAGCGGCGTTCGAGGGCAAAACCTCCGACATGTCGGCTGACAGTCTGACGCCGTATCTCGGCTCTCCGGTGATCCTGACCGTGCCGGTCAGCACGGCGGGGTTGACCGTTATCGTGTATTCAGTCGTCAGATTCTCATACGTGACGGCGACAGTCTTTACGCCTGACGTCGTCATGTCGCACTCTGCCGTATAGCCTTCGGTCACTACGGTCGTAAGTCCGTTCTCACCGCGCAGATATAACTGCAGACCGCTGAGATCAAGCTCGGCGTTTTCCGGAAATTCGAGTATATCCGGGTTTGTCTTCACCGAAAGCTGTCTCTGATACGGATCCCCGTAAAGCTCTATGATATGCTCGTGCCGGTACAGATACACGCTTGCGGCGCCTTCGCCGATCTCTTCAAGGACGCCGTCGTGCAGGTAATAGCGCACGCTCGACGTGTTGTCGCGGAACATCACGTATTCTCCGAGCGGAAGGCTTACGCCGTCCGTCTGTATGTCGATCGAATACGCTTTGACCGGCACGCCGGCGGCGACAGACGCGAGCGAGATATATACTTTATCCTTGTTTTCAGTTACGCGCAGCGTGCCTTTGACCGGCGAATACGTCGTGTAAAGGCCGTGGGAAGAATAATAAGAATACTTATACGGTATCCCGTTTTCCGCGCAGTAAGCCTCGGCGCCGGAGCCTTTGCCGCACATTACCGTACAGTCGGATAAAGACGTGACGGACGCGGTATCGGGGATATAGACGCGAACGCCGGTACAGCCGGAGAACGGATCTTCGCCGAGCCGTCTCAGCGACTGCGGCAGATACAGTGTTTTGAGACTGTGGCAGTTGCCGAAAGCAAGATCGCCTATCGTGTTCACCCTCGACGACAAAACTGCGTTGTCGAGGAATCTGCAGTTATAAAACGCGTACGGCAAAATCTCCGTCACCGACGACGGGACCGTGAAACTGCCGGTCAGCGCCTTCGGTACGGCTTTGAGTGCGCCGTTTTCATAAAGCACGCCGTCAGGCGACGTAAACGTACTGTTTGATGAATTGACGACAAAACGCTGCAGCGTCAGCGCTTCCGTAAAGGCGCGCGCGTCGATTTCGGTGACGGACGCCGGTATCACGACGCCTTTAAGTTCCGAGCAGCCGTTGAATGCGTAAGCCGAGATAGTTGTGGCAGACGCCGGTATTGCATATGTGTTTATATTATATCCGTACGGGAAGTATATGAGCGTTTTTCCGTCAGAGGTGAACAGAACGCCGTCGATACATGTGAAATTGCCGCCCGACACGGAAACGGTTTTCAGTTTATCGCAGAACGAGAACGAGCTGCCGCAGACGTTTCTGGCGCTGCCCGGGATATCGACGCTCTCGATACGGATGCAGTAAGTGAACGCAGAGGCGCCGATCGTTTCAACTCCGTCTTTTATCGTATAAGCGCCTGAGACGGTTTGCGGTACGCGGACGAGCGTCTTGCCGTCTTTTGAATAAAGGGCGCCGTCAACGGACGTATACGCGGTGTTGGTAAGTATGACGTTTACGGCGTGAAGCGAGAAGCAGCCGTCGAAAGCGTCGTCCGAGATCGACGTAACCGTCGCCGGTACCGTTATAACGTTGACCGTGCTGAACGCGAAAGCTTTGGAATCTATCGCGACGACGTTTTTGCCGCCGACCTTTTCGGGTATCTCGCAGAATATGCCGCCGTTGTAACCCGTCACGTGGACGCCGTCTTCTTTTACGGCGTAAACGAGTCCTTCCGATCCGGAATTGACCGTGACGGAACAAACGGCTTTAACTCCGTAATACGGCGAATAAACCGTGACGTCCGTCGTGCCGGCTCCGACGGCGGTAACTTTGCCGTTCGCATCGACCGACGCGACCGAGCTGTCGCCGCTTATATATATAAGCTGAGACGGGAACGCGTCAGCCGGCGTTATGACTGCGTTGAGCGATGCGCTCTGCCCCGGCGCGAGAACGAGCGAGTTTTTGACAGATACGGACGTCATTCTGGGCAGCGAATCGACAGGGGTCGCCGATACGACGCGGAAGCCGTATTCTCCGCCGGTATTAGAGACGAGCGTCAGCTTGACGGTGTCGCCGTCTATGAACAGAGTCTTTGACGCGGATGCTGTGCCGGTATATACGGCGTATACGTTGTCGTTTTTATCGTATACGGTCAGCGCGTCGGACGGGCCGAGCCTGTCCGAGCCGGAAAACGTGACCGCTATGCGCGACGGGCCGCCGGAAACCGTGTGTGAATATGAGAACACGCCGGTGCCGTACGGGTGATCAGACGCGATCACAGAGCCGCCGTCGCTTACAGTTACGGTGATAACGGCGCAGGCGCCGCCTCTGCGGCTTACCGCGTACACCTTAGCCGTGCCCTCGGCGCGTGCCGTGACGGTCCTGCCGTCGATTTCAACGGCGTACGAGGATGAGAACAGATCGTATCCGCCGTCGCAGTTGACCTGCGGTGAAAACGTCTCGCCGGTCTTTATTGTTTTTTCGGTAACGGACACGGAAACCTGTGAAAGTGCTCCGGAGTGGTCGCCGTCGTATTGATCGCAAAGATCGAACGCGTCCTCCGCGGCTTTTACCGGATATACCGCGTATTTAAGACTTGTACAGCCGAGAAACGCCCTGCTTTTGATCTCTGACGCGCCCGCGACAGGCGCCGTCAGAAGCGACGTACAGCCTGCAAACGTCAGCGGCGGTATCACGCCGCCGGATTTCAGTTTCGCCGCCAGAAGCGACGTATCCGCGAAGAACACACCGTCTCCCGATAGAGTGCCGCCCGATACGTCTGCGTATTCAAGCGACGGGCAGGCGGAAAACGCATAAGCGCCGATACTGCCGCCGGTTACGCGCGCGGTCTTTATTGAAGAACCGGAAAACGCGTACTCGCCCGTATCGACTCCGACAGTGACGTCGCTGATCGCCGAGAAGTAAAACGCGTGATCACCTACAGAGGCGGCGCCGGAAAGATCGACCGTGTCAAGTACGCTGCCGGAAAACGCGTAGCCTCCGACGGCGACGCCTGACGGCACGGTATATGATCCCGTGCGTGCCTGCGGGAAGCGCACGAGCGTTTTTTGATCCGCTGTAAAAAGTATCCCGTCGACCGCAATGAACGTACCGCTTGCCGAGAATTCGTACAGCGACGGCATTGCGGAAAACGCGGACGGCGCTATCTCACGCACGGTCTGCGGTATGTTTATCTTGTACGTTGATACGTTGCCCGAAAACGCGCCTTCTCCGATCGCCGTGACCGGGATCCCCGCGTACTCGGACGGAACAGTATACTCCGGGGCGTTGCCCGTATAGGAGGTCAGCGTGCAGTATTTGCCGTCGTCCGACACTGCGAAGGTGACGTCGTCGGCTTTTGCGGAAAACGCCGCGAGAAGCGATATTATGACCGATATGAACATTGTCAGCGCCGGCTTTTTCATCCGTCTGCCCTCCTTTCTTTAAGTATACAGATATCCTTATACATTATATCACCAAATACCGCGGTTGTAAAGTATTATATATAAAATTTTATATTAAAAAAAGTGCGGACCCGAAGGTCCGCACCTTTTCGCTGTATCAGATCTTATCGTATTTCTTCATGATGCTGCTCAGCTGTTTTTCGGCCGATTTGCTCTTCTTCTTATAAGCGGAAGCAAAGTCCGAGCTCCCGTTAAGTACGAGATTGCGGAAGACTTCGGCAAGTCCTATCGAAGAGTAGATGTAGCCGATATCGTACGTACGGGTCTGAAGGATTATGTCGATCATCTCGGACGATTCGGAGTCTCTCGATTTCTTTCTCTTCAGCGTTACGTCATAATAAGCCGGCGTAAGATATTTGTAGGAATAAAGCGCGAACGTCTCTATTATCGTCGCGGTCTCTTCGGGATTCGTGACGTTCGACGGGATGCTTATCATCGATCCGACGCCGTCGACGTGCGTTCTGTATTCCTTCTGATTTTCATCGTAAAGCGGAGTCGGCAGAACGCCGTAAGGCGAATCCATGTCGCTAAGGTTTACGATATAGCTCAGAACCTCGGAATAGAACAGGCCCTGGTTGTTCATGAACATGTCTCGCGTCTGCTCGGGCTTGTTTATTGAGACCCAGGAGAAGTTGCCGTCGTGCAGAAGCTTCTTGCAGTACGACAGAACGCTTATGATCTTTTCCTGATAGTCGCCCATGACTATTCTCGGCGTGCCGTCGGTGATCTCAACGGTCTTGATATCCGACGTATACATGAAGTTCGTCATACCGCCGCCGTTCGTCGTAAGGAAGCCGTACGTGTCGTTTTCATCGTATTTGCCGTCGCCGTTGTCCTTGGAAACGGTCGTCACGAGCTCGTAGAATTTATCGAGCGTCCACTTCTTCTGTCTGACAAGTTCATACGGTTCTTCAAGGTCGTTGTCCGCGATCATTTTCTTGTTGAAAAGCATGATCCACGTGACGTCGTTATCGAGTATGTTGATATCGCCGTTCATGAAATAGACCTTGCCGTTGATCGCGCAGTCGCGGAGCGTGCCGGGATCCCACCATTCCTGATCGAGGTTCATATAATCCTTCAGATCGAGGAAGTTGTAGAGATAACCGTTCTGTGCGAGAGAACCGGTATCGGGGCCGTTCGCCATGATCAGGTCATATGATTTTGCGTTAGCCTTGATGTCGTTCTGAGCAGCCGTAGCAACAGAAGCCTGCGGAGTCATAGTTATCGTGACGCCGAGTTTATCTGCCAGTGCCGCGTTGCGTAAGAACACCGCGTTCTCGATCGGCTCGGAACTCGCGTCTTCCGCGAATATTTCTTTCTCGGAGTTGCCGACGCCGGACATGACGAGTACGTTGAACGTACGTTTCAGATTCGCGTCGGGTATCTGCGAGAGGAATTCGTCCGCGATCTCCGCCTTCGTCGGCTCTGCGGTCTCAGCAGCGGTAGATTCCACGGCGTCAGTCTTTACGCTGTCATCCGGCGCATTGCTCTCGGCGCACGCCGAAAAGCACATGACGGCAAACAGCAACGTCAGGAAAATACAGATTGCTTTTTTCATTTTCCACCCTTTCTTATGTTAAAACATAAATTTATTTTACGTTTATTCTGCGTCTCGGTCTGTCCGAGTACAGGCCGGCCGTATCAGCTTTCGCCGCGCCGCAAACGACGCACAGCGAAGGCTGCTCGGCGCATTTCACCGGAAGTCCGGTAACGCTTGAGATTATCTTGTCGAGCCCGTATATCTGGCTCCCGCCGCCGGTCAGTATTATGCCGTTGTCCGCAACGTCCGTGACGAGCTCCGGAGGCGTTCTCTCGATAACAGAGCAGATTTCCTCGATGATGCGGGTCATCGGCTCTTCGAGCGCTTCCGTCATATCGTAGGAATTGAGCTCGGTTATAAGCGGCACGCCGCTTTTCAGGCTCTTCCCCGTGATCTCCGTGCTCTGCACGTCTTCGCGGCGCCAGACAGAGCCGATCGTGATCTTGGCTTTCTCCGCTTCGCGTTCGCCGATCTGGATCGAATACTTGTTTCTGACGTGGCGGACGATCGCCTCGGTCATGGAGTCTCCGGCGGTCTTTATCGACGACGACGTCACCGCGCCGCCAAGGCATACGACTGCGATATCAGTCGTGCCGCCGCCGATGTCGACGATCATGTGGCCGCTGTCGGAATCGACGTCGATCCCGGCGCCGATCGCCGCGGCTACGGGCTCGTCTATCAGATAAGGTTCCTTCAAGCCCGCGCTGAGCGCCGCGTCGCGCACGGCGTGTTCCTCGACGTCGGTGACTATGCTCGGAACGGCGATCACAGCTCCGGGCGGGATCAGAAACCTGCCGCAGCCCTTGCTTATGAATCTGCGTATCATTGCGACAGTGTGATTGAAACGGCTTATCACGCCTTCGCGCACCGGGCGCACGACTTCGATGCCCTCCGGCTCGCGGCCGAAAAGCTCCTCCGCCTCGCGCCCCACGCGTACGACTTTGTTCAGATATTTGTCGACCGCTATAACGGACGGCTCGTTCAGCACCACGCCTTTGCCGTCCACGTATATTTGCACGGTCGAGGTGCCGAGATCTATTGCGATTTTTCTGTTCATTTTATAATCTCATATACTGAATTTATCCCACGGGATCGCGCCCGGGTCTTCTTTATCAAGCAGCGCTCCGACGTAAAACAGCAGCGGATAATCGCAGGGGTCCGCCGTGCCGTTCTCGGCTCTGTATTTCAGGACTGAATACATCCTGCGAGCGATCACGACCGATTCGAGCGTCACGCCTTCAAGCTCTTTTATCGCATCGTCGACGCCGAGCCCGCGCCCGAGAAGTATCCCGAGTCTGCGCGTCCTGCCGCCGAATATAGTAACGAACAGGTCTCCGATACCTACGAAAAGTGCATCGTCACATCCGCCGAAAAGTTTGATCAGCGAATCCATCTCCTTCGCACTCTGTGCGAACAGCGCCGCCTCCGTGTTGTAATGCTCCGCGCAGCCTTCGCCGTCACGCGTCTGCGCCATACCGATCGCGAGCGAAACCGCGAGAGCGTACGCGTTCTTAAGCGCCACAGCGGTCTCAACACCTGTGACGTCATTGCTTATATCTACGCGGTAATATTCGTTTTCAAGCAGCGTTTTGAAGCGCTCCGCCACCCAGCGGTGTGCGGAACAGAACATGACTCTGCTGACGTTCCTGTCTGCAAGCTCGTAACTCGTGCAAGCTCCGCCGATTGCGGCGAACCGCACGCCGGGCTTAGCGCACGAGGCGAACAGATCCGGGAAAGAGGTGACCGTGCCGTCGCCGTTGTCGATAAGTCCTTTCGTGACCGACAGCACGCGGACTCCGGGACGCAGACGCGAG
>JAGDCE010000242.1 GCA_017958705.1 Clostridia bacterium | reverse complement strand
GGCACGGGCGAGCGCACGTTTTTTCACTATCGCGGAGCGAACGCCGGCTTTTCACCGAAAGACCTGCCGGCTGACGCGCTTGACTGCCGCATGCTGCACATCGGCTACATAATGCTGCTCGACGCCTTTGACCGCGCGGACGCGGAATACGGTACCGTTATGGCGAGGTTCCTGCGCGACGCGCAGGCGGCGGGAGTGAAAACGTCCGTCGACGCGGTGAGCGATATAAGCGGCAGATTCGCCGAAAAAGTTCTGCCGGCTCTGAAATACGCGGACAACGCGATTATGAACGAGACGGAGGCCTGCGGCGCGGCGGGAGTCGAGCCGAGAAAGAATGACGGAAGTCTTGATCTGACGAATATCCGCGCGGCGGCGGAAAAACTCATGTCGTGCGGCGTAGGCGAGCGCGTGATGATCCACTGCCCGGAGGCGGGATTCATTCTAAACGCTAACGGCGCCTTTACCGCCGTGCCGTCGCTGCGTCTGCCCGACGGCTTCATAAAAGGCAGCGTCGGCGCGGGCGACGCGTTCTGCGCGGGCTGCCTTTACGGCATATACAACGGTTACGACGACAGGCGTATCCTTGAATTCGCGTCCGGCGCCGCGGCGTACAGCCTTGCCGCGGAGGATTCCGTCAGCGGGATGAAAACGGCGGATGAGATCGACGCGTTCATATCGAAAACAATGAGAAATACCATATAACAGAGAGAAAAAATGAAAAAAAGCGAAATCATAACGCAGCGTGAAAAGGCTTTGCCGTATTACGAAAAAGCCGGCATAGTGCTGACGAATGAAGAAAAAGAAAACATGGAGATCGCGGATTTCGGGCTCGGAATGGTCGACCGCGTCGGTCTGCAGCTCGTCGTTTACGTCAACACCGATCGCGTCTGCGCCAAGGAAATGGTGCTTTTGCCGCATCAGGTCTGCCCGGAACACCGCCACGTCCCTACCGGCGGCGCCGAGGGTAAGGAGGAGACGTTCCGCTGCCGTTACGGCAGGGTGTATCTCTATACGGACGGCGACGGTGACGCGGAAAACATAGGGGTACCGCTTCCTAAGACAAAGGTAACGGTATTTCACGAAACCGTCCTTGACCCCGGCGAGCAGTTCACGATAATGCCGGGGACGCTGCACTGGTTCGCGGCGGGCGACGAAGGCGCGGTGATATCGGAGTTTTCTACTCACAGCACGGACGAGACCGATTATTTCACCGATCCCGGGATCGTCAGGATCCCGAAGACGGAAGACTGAGAGGGCGCTTGAATGCTTGTCAACCTGAACGACGTACTTAAAAAAGCGCAGAGAGAACACTACGCCGTCGGTCTGTTCAACGCGACCGATTCGGATATGCTCGACGCGCTTATATCCGCGGCGGAAGAGCTGCGGTCTCCGATAATCATCGGCACCGCCGAGGTGCTTCTGCCGTACGGCGAGCTGTCGCTTATCGCGCCGGGACTCGTCAGCGCGGCTCAAAACGCAAGCGTTCCCGTCGTCGTGCATTACGATCACGGGCTGACGTTCGGACGCTGTATGGAGGCGCTGAAACGCGGCTTTACGAGCGTGATGTTCGACGGCTCGGCAAAAAGCTATGATGAAAACATAGCGGAAACGAAGGAAATAGTCAGGATCGCTCATGCGATCGGAGCGAGCGTCGAGGGCGAGATCGGCCACGTCGGAGACAACGGCGACGAAGACGACGGCGCGGATATGTATACGAAGCCCGCCGAGGCGGTCGAATATCTCTCGGCGACCGGCGTCGACGCGCTCGCCGTGGCGATAGGCACGGCGCACGGCGCTTATAAGCACAAGCCGAAACTCGACATCGGGCGGCTCAGACAGATCCGCGCGGCCCTCGACGTCCCGCTCGTACTGCACGGCGGCTCCGGCCTGTCGGACGACGATTTCAGAAACTGCATCGAAGCCGGCGTCTGCAAGGTCAATATCTTCACGGATCTGTGCCTTGCGGGCAGCGCCGCGATGAGGTCTGCGTCGGAGCGCGGGCTCGATTATCTGCAGTGCCGCAACGAAAAGGTCGAGGCGATAAAAAAAGAAGCCGAAAAGAAGATGGCTCTGTTCGGCTGTGCCGGAAAAGCGTAAATCAACGCGCGGCGGCGCGTATTGAAATAAAGAGGTATAAACTTGAAAATAATGGTAGTAGGCGGCGGCGGCCGCGAACACGCGATAATCAAAAAACTGAAAGAAAACAAAGAAGTTGAGAAGATCTACGCTCTGCCCGGCAACGGCGGCATAGCGGAGGACGCGGAATGCGTCGACATAAAGGCGACGGATATCGAGGGCATCGTAAAATTCGCCGTTCACAACGGGATCGACTACGCGGTAGTCGCGCCGGACGATCCGCTCGTGCTCGGCTGCGTCGACGCGCTGAATTACGAGGGGATCCCGTGCTTCGGCCCGAGATCGTCGGCGGCGATGATAGAGGGAAGCAAGGTCTTCGCAAAAGACCTGATGAAAAAATACGGCATCCCGACGGCGAAATACGAGACGTTCGACAACGCGGAAGACGCGCTCGCCTACGTTGAAAAAGCCCCGCTGCCGACGGTCGTCAAGGCCGACGGGCTCGCGCTCGGCAAAGGCGTCATAATCGCGAACACGCGCGCCGAGGCGGAGGAAGCCGTCAGGGCGATCATGGAGGACAAGCGCTTCGGCAAATCGGGCGACAGGGTAGTCATTGAAGAATTTCTGACGGGTCCCGAAGTCTCCGTCCTGTCGTTCACGGACGGGGTGACCGTCGTCCCGATGATCTCGTCGATGGACCACAAGCGCGCGCACGACGGCGACGAAGGGCTGAACACCGGCGGCATGGGCACCGTCGCGCCGAATCCGTACTATACCGCCGTGGTCGCGGCGGAGTGCATGGAAAAGATCTTTCTGCCGACGGTAAAGGCGATGAACGCCGAGGGGCGCACGTTCAAAGGCTGTCTCTACTTCGGGCTCATGATAACGAAGGACGGACCGAAGGTCATCGAGTATAACTGCCGCTTCGGCGATCCGGAAACGCAGGTCGTTCTGCCGCTTCTGAAAACGGATCTGCTGACGGTCATGCAGGCGACGACGAACGGCGAGCTGGACAAAATAAAAGTCGAGTTTTCCGACAGGCACGCCTGCTGTGTCATAGCCGCGTCCGACGGATATCCCGAACATTACGAAAAGGGATTTGAGATAACTCTGCCGGAGGATAAGACCGGAGTCTACGTCGCCGGAGCGAAGCTGAAGGACGGCAGGCTCGTCACCTCGGGCGGCCGTGTGCTCGGCGTGACGAGAGTCTCCGACACGCTGCAGGATGCGATAAAAGCGGCCTACGACGCGATCAAAACAGTAAAATTCGAAAATATGTATTACAGGACCGATATAGGAAAAAGAGCTTTGCAGGCAAAGGAAAAATAAAAATGGTTTACAGGATCTATGTTGAAAAAAAGCCGGGACTTGACAACGAGGCGAAGACGCTGTTGTCTGACGCCCGCACGCTGCTCGGCATCGACGGGCTGAAAAACGTCAGACTGTTCAACCGCTACGACGCCGAAAACATCGAAAAGCCGCTGTTCGACTACGCGGTGAAGACCGTGTTTTCCGAGCCGCAGCTCGACACGGTGAGCGACGAACCGGACGTTGACGGCGCGTACGTATTCGCGGTCGAGTACCTGCCCGGTCAGTTCGATCAGCGGGCGGATTCCGCGGCGCAGTGCATCCAGATAATCAGCCGGCTCGACCGTCCCGACGTTCGCAGCGCGAAGCTTTACGCGCTTTACGGCGATCTGTCGGATGACGATATAAAGGCGATCAAAAAGTACGTCATCAACCCGGTCGAGGCGCGCGAGGCGTCGCTTGAGCTGCCGAAGACGCTTCAGACGGCTTTCGAGATACCGGAAACGGTGAAAACGCTTGACGGATTCATAAAACTCGACCGTGCAGGACTTGAGGATTTCGTCCGATCGTACGGGCTCGCCATGGACGCGGACGATATAGAATTCTGTCAGAAATACTTCATAAGCGAAAACCGCGATCCGACCATAACCGAGATCAGGATGATAGACACGTACTGGTCCGATCACTGCCGCCACACAACGTTTTTAACGCATATCGACAGCGTTGAATTCGAGGACGGGCTTCTGCAGAAGGCTTACAACGATTATCTTGAAGTGAGAAAAGAGCTCGGCAGAACGAAGCCGGTATGCCTTATGGACATAGCTACGATCGGCGCGAGATATCTGAAAGCTCGGGGAAAGCTCCCGAAACTCGACGAGTCGGAGGAGATCAACGCCTGCACAGTCAAGATCAACGTCACCGTTGACGGGGTCGAAGAGCCGTGGCTGCTTCTGTTCAAGAACGAGACGCACAACCACCCGACGGAGATAGAGCCGTTCGGCGGCGCGGCGACCTGCATCGGCGGCGCGATACGCGACCCGCTGTCCGGCCGCTCGTACGTCTACGCGGCAATGCGCGTCACCGGCGCGGCAGATCCGACCGTCCCGGTATCGGAGACGATCGAGGGCAAGCTCCCGCAGAGGAAGATAGTTACCACCGCCGCGGCGGGCTATTCGTCGTACGGCAACCAGATAGGCCTGGCGACCGGCATAGTCGACGAGATATATCATCCCGGTTACGCCGCGAAGCGCATGGAGATAGGCGCGGTCATAGCCGCGGCGCCGGCGGAAAACGTCAGACGCGAACGCCCGGCTCCCGGCGACGTCGTAATACTTCTCGGCGGCGCGACCGGCCGTGACGGCATAGGCGGCGCGACGGGCTCGTCAAAATCGCACACCGCGCATTCAGTCGAGGAATGCGGCGCCGAGGTGCAGAAGGGCAACGCGCCGGAGGAGAGAAAACTCCAGAGGCTTTTCAGAAACAAGGACGCCTGCCGCATGATAAAGCGCTGCAACGATTTCGGCGCGGGCGGCGTGTCAGTCGCGATAGGAGAACTGGCGGACGGGCTCGACATAGACCTTAACGCCGTCCCGAAAAAGTACGAGGGCCTCGACGGCACCGAACTCGCGATAAGCGAATCGCAGGAGAGGATGGCGGTCGTCGTCTCGGCGGACGACGTCGATAATTTCCTTAAGCTTTCGGAAAAAGAAAACCTGCGCGCCTGCCCCGTCGCCGTCGTGACGGAGACGCCGCGGCTCGTGATGCGCTGGAACGGCGCGAAAATCGTCGACATCAGCCGGGAATTCCTCAATTCCAACGGCGCGGAAAAGCATATTAACGCGTCGCCCGAAAAGCCCGTTGTATTCAAAAATGAAATAAACGGAGATTTCTCCGGGAATTATAAAAAAATCGTCTCCGATCTCAACGTCTGCTCAAAGCGCGGTCTGTCGGAGAGGTTCGACTCGACGATAGGCGCCGGCACGGTCCTTATGCCGTTCGGCGGAAAATATCAGCTCACGCCGATACAGGCGATGGTGCAGAAGATCTCCGTCGAGAAAAAGCACACGGACGACTGCTCGGTGATGAGCTGGGCTTACGATCCGTTCATTTCGGAGAAGAGCCCGTATCACGGCGCGTATACCGCCGTCGTTGAATCTGTCGGAAAACTGGTCGCGTCGGGCGCCGGTCTTGACGATACTTACCTGACGTTCCAGGAATATTTTGAAAAGCCCGGCGTGAGCGGCAAGCGCTGGGGCAAGCCGCTCGCGGCGCTGCTCGGAGCGTTCGAGGCGCAGAAGGATCTCGGCATCGCCGCGATAGGCGGCAAGGACTCGATGAGCGGAACGTTTGAAAAACTCGACGTGCCGCCGACGCTCGTGTCGTTCGCCGTAACGACCGACAAGGTCGTCAATATTGTAAGCCCCGAATTCAAGGCGCCGGGACACGACGTGATACTGCTTTGTCCGCAGTACGACGAAAACGGGCTCCCGGAGAAAAACAGTATGCTCGCGCTCTACGGTAAGATCACGAAGCTGCTCAGGTCCGGAAAAGCCGTGTCGTGTTACGTGACCGGCGTCGGCGGCATAGGCGAGGCGGTGTTCAAAATGGCGATCGGCAACGGCGTCGGATTTGAATACCGGGGCGATCTGACCGCGGCGGATATTTTCAGCCGCCGGATCGCGGCGTTCGTGCTTGAGGTCACGGAAAAGACCGAAGGGCGGCTCATAGGCAGAACGACGGATCAGCCGTGCATAACTTACGGGAACGAGACGCTTTCACTCTCCGAGCTGTCAGCGCCTTACGAAGACAAGCTTGAAAGCGTTTATCCGTGCAATATTAAAAACAACGACACGCCGTGCAAAGACTTCAGCTGTGAGGTGAAAGAGCACAGATCCGCGGCGATCAGACACGCGAAGCCGAAGGTACTTATCCCGGCGTTCCCCGGGACCAACTGCGAATACGACAGCGCGAAGGCGATGGCGGACGCGGGCGCGGAGCCGGAGATAATCGTTATAAACAACCTCACGCCCGCCGGCATTTCGGGGAGCGTGGAAGAGTTTTCCGGCAAGCTGAGATCGGCGCAGATGATATTCGTCCCCGGCGGCTTCTCCGGCGGCGACGAGCCGGACGGCTCGGGCAAATTCATAACCGCGTTCTTCAGATCGGCCGCGGTAAAGGACGGCGTCCACGAGCTGCTCGACCGGCGCGACGGTCTGATCTGCGGCATCTGCAACGGCTTCCAGGCGCTGATCAAACTCGGTCTGGTGCCTTACGGGAAGATAATCGACACGGACGGGCACTGCCCGACGCTGACGTTCAACACGATAGGACGCCACCAGTCGAAGATAGTTCGCGTGCGCGTCGCTTCAAACAAATCTCCGTGGCTTTCATACACGCACGTCGGGGAGATATACAGCGTTCCGATCTCACACGGCGAGGGCAGGTTCTTAGCCGACCCGGCTCTGATCGAGACGCTTGCGGAAAACGGACAGATCGCCACGCAGTACGTGGATCTTTCCGGACACGCGACGAACGACGTGCAATTCAATCCGAACGGCTCGATATACGCGGTAGAGGGCATAACCTCGCCCGACGGCAGGGTGTTCGGCAAAATGGGACACAGCGAGCGCAAGGGCTCGGGACTTTACAAAAACGTCGAAGGCAATTACGATATCCGCATGTTTGAAGCGGCGGTGAAATATTTTAAAGGATAACGGGGTGGAAAAATGAATTTCTTTGATGAACTGAAACTGTATGATCCGGAGGTCTTCGCGGGATGTGACGCCGAACTGCAGAGGCAGAGACAAAACATCGAGCTGATCGCGAGCGAGAACATCGTCTCGCGCGCCGTGCTCCTCGCGGCGGGCGGCGTGCTTACCAACAAATACGCAGAGGGCTACCCCGGAAAAAGATATTACGGCGGCTGTCAGTGCGTCGATATCGTCGAGGAGATAGCGAGAGAGCGCGCGAAAAAGCTTTTCGGCGCCGAGCACGCAAACGTTCAGCCGCACTGCGGCGCCTCGGCAAACCTCGCCGTGTTCTTCGCGCTGCTTCAGCCCGGCGACACGGTCATGGGCATGAACCTGCAGGAGGGCGGCCACCTCTCGCACGGCTCGCCCGTCAATATCTCCGGCAAATACTTCAACATCGTCCCGTACGGCGTCGATAAAACGACCGAGATGATAGACTACGACGAAATGGAGCGTATCGCGCTGCAGTGCCGTCCGAAACTGATCGTCGTCGGCGCGTCGGCGTATTCGAGGATAATAGATTTCAAACGCTGCCGTCAGATCGCTGACGAAGTCGGTGCGTATCTGATGGTAGACATGGCGCATATCGCGGGACTTGTCGCCGCGGGTGTCCATCCGTCGCCCGTGCCTTACGCTCACGTCGTGACGACGACCACGCACAAGACTCTGCGCGGCCCGCGCGGCGGCATGATCCTTTGCAAAGAGGAATTCGCGAAGCAGATTGACAAGGCGATATTCCCCGGCACGCAGGGCGGTCCGCTGATGCACGTTATCGCCGCGAAAGCCGTCGCGCTCGGCGAGGCGATGACAGACGAATTCAAAGAATACGGCAGACAGATAGTCAGAAACGCCGCCGTGCTCTGCGAAGAGCTGAAAGCCCGCGGCTTGGAGATCGTCTCCGGCGGAACGGACAATCATCTGATGCTGATAAAACTGCTCAATAAAAACGTGTCCGGCAAGGAACTCGAGCACAGGCTCGACGAGGTGCATATAACCGCGAACAAGAACACGATCCCGAACGACCCGGCGAGCCCGTTCGTCACGAGCGGTCTGCGCGTGGGCACGCCGGCGGTCACGACGCGCGGCTTCCGCGAGCCTGAAATGAAGCTCATAGCCGGCTTTATAGCCGATATAACCGAGGACTTTGAAGCCAACCGCGAAAGAGTGTCGCGCCGGGTCGAAGAACTCTGCGCGGCTTATCCCATATACTGATCTGCAAAGGAGAAAAAAGAAAATGGCATATCTTACCGACCTTGAGATCGCGCAGAAATGCGAGATGAGACCGATTTACGAAATAGCGAAAAAAGCCGGTATCGACGAAAAATACGTCGAGCCTTACGGAAAATACAAGGCAAAGATCGACCCGTCGGCGGCCGGGGACAGGGAAAAGAACGGAAAACTTATACTCGTCACCGCGATAACGCCGACACCCGCCGGCGAGGGCAAGACGACTACGACGATAGGCCTGGCCGACGGACTGTCAAAGATCGGCAAGAAGGTCAACGTGGCGCTGCGCGAGCCGTCGCTCGGACCCGTTTTCGGCATCAAGGGCGGCGCCGCCGGCGGCGGTTACGCTCAGGTCGTGCCGATGGAAGATATAAACCTGCATTTTACAGGCGACTTTCACGCCATAGGCGCGGCTAACAACCTGCTCGCCGCGATGCTTGACAACCACATCCAGCAGGGCAATAAACTCGGCATAGACGTGCGTAAGATCACGTGGAAGCGCTGTGTCGACATGAACGACAGACAGCTCCGCTTCATCGTCGACGGCATGGGCGGCAGGGCGAACGGCGTGCCGCGCGAGGACGGATTCGATATAACCGTCGCGTCGGAGATAATGGCGGTGTTCTGCCTGTCGTCGTCGATCGCCGACCTCAAAGCGAGACTCTCGCGCGTGATCGTCGGCTATACGTTCGACGACAAGCCCGTCACCGCTGCTGACCTTAACGCCGTCGGCGCGATGACCGCGCTGCTGCGCGACGCGCTTAAGCCGAACCTCGTCCAGACGCTCGAGGGCACGCCCGCGTTCGTTCACGGCGGACCGTTCGCAAACATCGCGCACGGCTGCAACTCCGTTTCGGCTACGAAACTCGCGCTGAAGCTCGCTGATTACACCGTGACGGAGGCCGGATTCGGCGCCGATCTCGGAGCGGAGAAATTCCTCGATATCAAATGCAGATACGCGGGGCTTAAGCCCGACGCCGTCGTCATAGTCGCGACGGTCAGAGCGCTGAAGATGCACGGCGGTCTCGCAAAGACCGAACTCGGCAAAGAAGATCTCGACGCGCTCGGCCGCGGCATCCCGAACCTGCTCCGCCACGTTTCGAATATTAAGAACGTCTACGGTCTGCCGTGCGTCGTCGCGGTCAACCGCTTCCCGACCGACACCGACGCGGAGATCGCGTTCATAATGAAAAAATGCGCGGAGCTCGGCGTCAACGTCAGACTTTCCACCGTATGGGCGGAAGGCGGCGCCGGCGGCGTGGAGCTCGCGCGCGAGGTCGTAAGGCTGTGCAATGAAGAAAAGAGCGATTTCCGCTTCTCGTATGAGCTCGATATGAGCATAAAGGAAAAGATCGAAGCGGTCGTCAGAAAAGTGTACGGCGGCGCCGGCATAAACGTGATGCCGGCGGCGGAAAAGCAGATACAGCAGCTCGAGGCACTCGGCTTCGGCGGCATGCCGGTCTGCATCGCAAAGACGCAGTACAGTTTTACCGACGACCCGACAAAGCTCGGAGCGCCCGAGGGCTTCACCGTGACGGTCAAGAACGTCAAAGTCTCCGCCGGTGCCGGTTTCGTCGTCGTGCTCACCGGAGATATCCTCACTATGCCGGGACTGCCGAAATCACCCGCCGCGGAGCGCATAGATGTCGACGACGACGGAACGATACACGGACTGTTTTAATTAAGAATATGAAGAACACCATGAAACGTATATTTGCCTTTGTTATTGCTCTTATTGTTCTTGTTCTTTCTTTTACCGGATGTGCCAAAACAAAGAACAATACGGATGATTATCAGTATATGTATTCAGGTATAATCAAAGACTGGAACAAAATGGCTACACCCGGGCGTGAGCGCAAAGACCTTTTCGGCTTCGGCGAATATCTGTATAATTCTTATCTGATACTGTTTCCGAGAGAAACACCGTCATGTATTAAAGAATACTACTTTCACTGGACGCCGAGTATAGACGTGGACGGCTACGCGGTATATTTCACGTGTAAACTTGAAAACACGGAGAAGTTTTCCGCGTTCAAATCCGGTCTTGAGAATTTTGAAATAAAAAGCAGTACGGCGACAAGAAAGCTGCTCTATGATAACGAACACTTCTCTTATCCGGCATATATTATACAATGGAAAGAGCCGAATGAAAAATGGGAAACGCTTGAGTATATATTATTGGACGAGGAAAATCTGACCGCTGTGTTCGTTTATACAATGCTGGAGCTTGAATATATAGAGAAGAATTCAAGTTATACGGTTACACCGTCCGATATGAATTTTCTTGAAAAAGACTTCTCGATATATCTGTCAGATCCTTCGAATACCTATGACAGAACCGATAACTCTTTCGTTGACTGTACGTATGATATTTCTTTTCTTCAATATTTGATGTGAGCGTCCAAAAATCCATAATGAAGCGAACGTTCTTCGTATGGATCAGCATCCCCGGCGGCGGAGCGCATAGACGTCGACGACGACGGAACGATACACGGACTGTTCTGAA
This sequence comes from Clostridia bacterium, assembly GCA_017958705.1. Taxonomy (GTDB): domain Bacteria; phylum Bacillota; class Clostridia; order Oscillospirales; family CAG-272; genus UBA1248. The sequence continues at coordinate 3,122 of JAGDCE010000242.1, read as the reverse complement.
AGGATCATATGAATATCATCATAAAGAAAATGGAGACGGACGGCGAGATAAGGGGCAAAGGCTTCGTCCATTATACGTCGTGGCAGCAGGCGTACCGCGGCATCGTAGACCGGGACTATCTCGATTCAATGTCGCTGCAGAAGTGCGTGGACGCGGCGTACAGATGGCTTGACAATATCCTCGTCGCAAAGGACGGCGAGGACGTCGTCGGCTTCACCGGATACGGAAAATACCGCGACGACGAGCTGACCGGCACGGGAGAGGTGTACGCGATATACGTCCTCGAGCAGTACTGGGGAAAAGGCGTCGGGCACATGCTGATGCAGGCCGCGCTCGATATGATAAAGGAATACCCCGCCGTCGCCGTTTGGGTGCTCAAAGACAATGCGCGCGCGATCCGTTTCTATGAGAAATGCCCGGACGGCCGCGAAGAGACCCTCACACTCGGCACTCCGATAACGGAGATGAGGATGATACTCAGGCGCGGCGCTCTGATGGGATAATGAAATCACGGCGTCGCCGTGATGAAATCCGAGCTGTGCCCGGGTGAAATCGTTCGCTTCACTCACGATGAAATCAAATCCGCCGGAAGGACGGATTTGACTGCACCAAAAAAAGAAAACCGCTTTCGCGGTTTTTCTTTTTTGGTGCGAGAAACGGGACTTGTTCTCGAGTTTTGCAAAGCGAGCGCACAACTTTTTAAGGGAGGCTTTGCAAAACTCTTCGGTCACCGCTAAAAACGCTCCCCCGGAGCGTTTTCTTAACGCTTTCTTCAAGTCCCTATTTTTTGTGCGGACCAAAACATAAAGGACACCCTTCAGTGTCCTTTATGTTTTGGTGCGAGAAACGGGACTTGAACCCGTATGAATTGCTTCACACGCCCCTCAAACGTGCGCGTCTACCAGTTCCGCCACTCTCGCACGGCGGTCCGCTTTCAAGCGACGAACTATATTATACATATTTTTTTCGATTTGTCAAGCCTTTTTTTGAAAAAAATATGCCGCGGCAAAAAAATAATCTATGCTTGACAAATACATATTTTAATGGTATTCTTTAATTATAAAGAACGGTTTACCGGGAGGCATTATATGAAGATCTGTGCGAGTACTTACAGTTTCGGCGGCTACAGGAGCCGCGGGATAGGATTCATGATAGAAAAGGCCGCCGGGCTCGGCTTCGACGGCATAGAGATAGTAGAGGGCACGTTTGACGGTTCTGACGACGTCAAGGTCGCGGAGCAGGTGCGCAGGGAATGCGAGTCGAAAGGCCTTGCCGTCGCCTCGCTCTGTACCGGCGCCGATCTGCTTTACGGCGACCCCGCGGAGCAGGCGAGGCGCCTGTGCGCGCTGTCGGACGTCACCGCCGCGTACGGCGCGCAGGTGATGCGTCACGACGTGTGCTACGGCTTCCGCGGCGAAAAAACTCACAGAAGCTATGACGACGCGATCAAAAAGATCGCCCCCGTCTGCCTTGAGGTGACGAAATACGCACAGAGCGCCGGCGTCGTCACCTGTACGGAAAACCACGGCTTTTTCTCGCAGGACAGCTCGCGCGTCGAGCGGCTGATAAACGCGGTCGGACACGACAATTTCGGCGCGCTCGTCGACATCGGCAATTTTATGTGTGCTGACGAGGACCCGAATTTCGCCGTCGGCGTCATGGCGGGCTACGCGCGCCACGTCCACGCGAAGGACTTTTATCTCAAATCAGGAAACGGGATCGACCCCGGCGCCGGCTGGTTCCGTACGCGCGCGGGCAATTATCTGAAAGGCACGATAATAGGCCATGGCGACGCGCGCGCGGCGCAAAGCCTCGGTATCCTGAAGAGATCCGGCTACGACGGCTGGATATCGGTCGAATTCGAGGGCATGGAAGACAATCTGTCAGGACTTGATCTCGGCCGCAAAAACGTTGAAAAATTCTGGGGGATGTTCTGATGAATAACAAACTGATAAAGGAGCACGACGCGGAGCAGGAACAGATCGCACGCGCGCTCGATGCGAAAAAACGCAAAAAACTGCTGATAAAGATCGCCGTCTGGGTCGGCGTCGCGCTCGTCCTCGTCACGATTCTGTATTTCGTGCTTAGAAGCTGCAGCGGAGAGGGCGAGACGCGTTCGTATTCGTACGATCCGCTGTCCGAGGACAACGGAGAGGGCTTCGTCGATCAGCCGCTCGATTTCGATATCTTCACCGACGAGGAATACGCGGACAAGGACAAAGGCGTATATTTCTACTCGGACAACGTAGGGTATTATTATACGACAGAGGACAGAGAAGACGCCCCGTATCAGGCGAGACTGTTCATCGATTATTTCGACGCCGCGATCCGCGGCGACGGCAAGACGCTGAACACACTGTTCACCGACGATTATTTCAAAAACAACGGCAGACCGATAAAGAAATATCCCGACCGTTTCCCGATGCAGAAGATCTACGCGGCAAAGGTCGAGCGTATAGGCGCGTCAACTACAGAGAACACTCTCGAAGGAACGATGATCTACGAATATTACAGAGTATCGTTTCTGCTGAAAGACAACAACGGCGCGTTCCGGCCTGATCTGCCCGAACCCGACGGCGGCACGATCCCGCTGATATTCGACGTGATGACGGTCAAAGGTGTGTCAAAGATCAACAGGATAACTCAAATAGTATATACCAAATGAAAAAAACAGTACTGAAATATGATCTGATATCGGCGGCAGCCGTACTCTTATTCTGTGCATCCTATATTCTTAACATTGGATGGTACAGGCTGTTGATAGGAATCGTGCCGGCCGTGCTTCTGTGCCTTTTTATGTTTCTCGGATGTCATTTCATTTTGTTTGCAAATGATCCGGCGCGTGCAAAAAGGCTGAACATTCTGTCATACGTTCTGTTTATTTCGGCGCAGCTTTTGATGCCGGACTGCAACGACGAGGAATGGTACGTTTTTTTCAGATTGATAAGACGCGTCGATGATGACGTGATCTTCTTCGTTTTTCTCGCCGTTTCAACCGTGCTGTTCGTCGCAAACGTCGCCGTTATCATAGTTCAAACCGTAATTTATGAAAAATACAGACGCGGCGGCAGCGCAAAAAAAACACTCGGAGCGGAATAGAGACGCATTATTTACAAATAATT
>JAGDCE010000241.1 GCA_017958705.1 Clostridia bacterium | reverse complement strand
TTCTCCGCCGGTTAGTTTCATAATGGCCTCCTTTATTAAACCTTATTTTTATTATAATCTCTTTAAATGAATTTGTCAATGATAAAAATCGCAATAATGTAAAAAATAAGGCCGCAATAGCTGAAGTATCGGCAAAAAAAGCAAAAACGCAGACCGGAGTCTGCATTTTTATGCGTTTTATGATCCGAAGCCGGTGAAGACCCGTGCACTTAAGCTGTGATCGCTTCGGCGAAAAGGCGGCCGAGGATCAGCATGCTTTCGGCGTCGTAGTGGCCGATGTCGGGCTGACCGTACGGCTCGTTCATCGTCGACAAGCCCGCGGCGATAGTGTCGATGAAACGGCAGTCCGCGTGATCTGCCGCGTACGCCCGCTTGATTTCATTCATCCGCTCATATCTTTCCCATACGGTGCTGATCCCGGCGTCGGCGAATACGCAGCCGCCGGCGTATGAGGCAAAGCGGGCTTTGAAGTCGTCGTGCAGCGCCGGACAGTTGTGCGCGTACTCCGCCGTCGCCTCCTCCAAATTTGCGTCGCTCTCCCCCTGCATCCAGCAGAACGCCTTTATTTCGGGAGAATATCCGTCGCTCTTCAGCGTTTTTATGCTTTCTGAGACAATTTTTATCAGCTCGTTATAGCACCAGCCGGGGCGGAACGTCTCGCCCGCCATCAGGGCTTTCGCCGCGTCCTCCTTCTGATCGGCGTATGAGGTCCGGTCATACCGTCCGTTGCCCGACGGCGATATGAAATCATTATACAGCGTGACGCCGCCGAAAGCGAGTTTGACTATGAAAAACTCCCTGCCCGGATATTTTTCGTCAAGCGCCTCGGCGATCCCGACCTCGGGACCGAACGTGTCCTCGTCGCTGACGGAGCAGTTGAAAGTCGTCTTCACAAAGCCTTCGCTCTTTACGTCGTGCGAATAGTAGTTGATCTTTATATTGTCGAAGCCCTCGCGCAGCTTGCGCATACGGTCCGCGTCGATATGCTTTTCAAGATATTCCACGTATGAGCATCCCACGGCGTTCGACTGGCCGGCGAGCACGATGATTTCCGCTTTTTTCATGCAATACCCTCTTTTGATGCGCTGCGCGGCGGCGGTCATTCGTATTCCGACATGACCGACAGCGTATAACAGCTTTCGAACATGCAGTTGAACCAGAAATTAGCCTCTGCTCCCGGAGTGTTCATCCAGTGCGTCGGTATTTTGCCGTCCTCGTGCTGGACGCGCGTGAGTTGATCTGTCAGGGCGCGCGCCTTCGCGAGATACAAATCGCCGCACCCGGCTTTATACAGCGCGAGGAACCCGAGCGCGAGATCGGAAGTTGACGCGTCGATCGGCACGTACCAGCCGTACTGCTCAAGCGCCGCCGGCGTATGCCAGATCGACGTATCGTACGGCGTGCTGCCGTCGGGCGTCGGATGCTTCCAGGGATTCGGGCGCTTCCATACGACGAACTGATCCTCCGCGAAGCGCATCAGCTCTTTTGCGAGCTGAAGCGACTTTTCATCGCCGCGCTTTGCAAGATACATGGCCATAGCCACGGGGGCGTAATGCGTCAGATTGACGTAATCCGACGACACGGGGCTGTCCTCGAACTGCCCTTCCCAGTTGTAGCTTGCAAGCTGTGTTTCAAACGCGTATCTGACCGCTCCTTCGGCAAGGCTACGCCAGCATTCGTCGCCGGTGCGCTCGTAAAGAGCCGTCAAAAACGGGATGACGACCTCGGTCGGCGCTATATAGTTGTCCGTCAGCGGCTCGCCCGTTTTGCAGGAGCGGACGAGATACCAGCTGCCGTTGGGCTCGACGGTCTTCAAAAAAAACTTTCCGATCCCTATCGCCTCGCGCAGATACTTTTCGTCGCCCGTCGCTTTTTCAAGCTCAAGATACATAAGACCGGCGCGCGCGGGATATATCATCATCGTGGTCCCGAAATGGCCGACGGCGGCGTGCCAGTTAGGCGTTATTATCCCGTATTTCTGCGGATCAGGGCAGAAATCGAGATAGTAAGTCGGCGGTACGTCCGCCAGCGGATCGTCGCCGCGCGGCGTGATCTTTATAAGATAATCCGCGGCGGAGACGGCGACCTTCATGGCGTCCGCCGCGTCCTCCGGGCAAATCTTCGCGTACGTTATCATCGCGCCGACGAGCGCGCCTATCATTTTACACGGATAGGTGTTCAGGTCGTAATACGGATCTGGTTCGCCGTGCTCGAGCCAGTGTTTTATGAATCCCGCTGACATGGCGTAACGGTACGCTTTTATCGCGCTCTCCCTGTAAGGACGGACCGCCGGCGGAGTGTCCTCCGGGAACGGCGCGAGGCGGAAAAACGTACGCGCGCCGGCGAGGGCGTAGTCAGATCCGTCGTCGTTTAACGCCGTGACCGTCAGCTCGACGACGCCCTCCGGCAGCTCCGCCCAGATCGGCGTGAGCAGCGCGCAGCAGTCGCCAGACTCGAATGAATGTATCACGCCGTTTTCGTCTTTCGCCGAATAGCGGTAGCGGCGGACGCCGCGGACCGCCGTGAAATGGAAAGCGGGAACGTACATGAACTGCGTCGATTCGACGTTCCAGAACGGCCGCACGCGCTTGATCCCGTATCGCACCGTCGTTTCGGCCGAGCTGCATTCATCGAAAGCCTGTTTTGCAAGCGCTTTTCTGTCAAGTTCTTTTTTCATACGATCGATATCCTCTGTCTGTTTTTTATTATTCGATGCCTTTCATAATCTTCGTTCCGATCCATATAAACAGTACCATGGATCCTATCAGGACGATCACGGCGGCGATCATGTTCCACAGCCCCGTCAGCGCGCTGAGCGCGGGAGAAGCCGCGACGAGCGCGACTACTTTTGACAGCTGCGTCATATATCTTTTCGGATCCTTCGGCTTGACCGACTGTCTTGCGCGCAGCGGCAGCATGTTATAATCCTTTGTCAGCGCCATAAGTCCGGCGTAAAGCAGTATCGCCGCCGCAAAGATCCCCATCAGGATCGAGTATCCGTACTCCATGATCCGACCTCACAAATCATATCAATTCAAACATCGGCTGTTTTCCGCGGCGCCCGAAGCGTCTCCGCCGATATAATAATACCACACAAATCCCCGCCGGTCAAGTGCTTTCGGCAAACGCGGGGATCACGCGATCTCCCAGATCACCGTGACGGTATCGGAGACTTTTATATCGTCCGGCTCCATATCCATACTGTAGCTGTCCGCTGCGGCTTGAGCTGAGATTTTTCTTAAAGCCATACTGTTCGTCGCGCAGACTTCCATATTGATCTCACCCCAGGAATAGTCGATCGTCTGAATGTCTTTGAGTTCAACGCCCGCCGCCTGCGTGAGTACTGCGGCTTTTTCCTTAGCGTCCGCCACGGCTTTACCGAGAAGCTCGTTTTTAGCCGATTCCTGATCCTTTACGGTGTAGCTGATATTGAATTCGGGATCCAGATCGCTGTTCGCGAGCGCGTACAGCACTTTGCCGAGACGGTCGTTGTCCGAGGTGAACTCGACTTTCATCGTGTGGCGGTATCTGTACCCGATCAGCCTCTGCTTGTACACGCCGTTTTCCGTATATCCCTCATATTCCGTGTCGACGTTGAAGTTAAGCGTTTTCAGATCGGTCCGTTTGAAACCGAATCCGGACAGAATATCTTTAATCTTCTCCGTATCCTCCGACGAGCGCTTCAGCGCTTCGGTGTATTCCTTGTATACCCCGGTCAGCGTTACAGTGATCCTTGTCATATCGGGATGTACTCTGACGTTCCCTTTTCCCGTTACGCGTACAGTTCTCATTTTTTGTCCTTTCCCGCCGAGAGTTCGTCAACGGCGCTTTGATATATCTTTCTCATTTCCTCGTCGTAGCAGCACATCACGACCGCCATCCCGTAATCGGGATTGCCGTTAAGCCATCCCGCAACGGTCTTCAGCGCGATCTCAGCGGCTTCCCGCTTAGGATAGCCGTAAACGCCGGTCGATATCGCGGGGAAAGCTATCGTGTGGATATCGTGCTGTTTTGCGAGTTCAAGCGAATTGAAGTAGCAGTCGCGAAGCTGATCTCGGCACTTTGCGTCGCCCGCGCGGTATACCGGGCCGACGGTGTGTATGACATATTTCGCGCTCAGCCGATACCCGCCGGTTATCTTCGCTTCGCCGGTGCTGCAGCCGTTCAGTTTCCTGCACTCTTCAAGCAGTCCCGGCCCCGCCGCGCGATGAATCGCGCCGTCAACTCCGCCGCCTCCGAGAAGAGTGCGGTTCGCGGCGTTCACTATCGCGTCGACGCGCAGTTTCGTTATATCTCCGACCTCAAAATAGATCTTATTCTTCGGTTTGTCAAAATCGAGTATAAGCTTTATCGCGTCCTTGGTGAGCGTGAAATGCTCTCCCCACGGGTTGATGACGACGCCGTCTTCCTTTACGTTGCGGCAGTGTTTCAGAAACTCGTATATATCCGTTGAAACCGACGATAACGGATGCCCGTTTCTGCATTTGTTCATCTCGTTCTCCGACGTTACCGCGGCAAGCCACGTTTTGCCGTCGTCCGTGTGAAGCGTTTCAAGCTTGAAGCGCAGCTCCTCTTTCGCGGTTATCGTATCCCCGACTTTGACGGTATCGGGGTCGATCATGTCGACCGCCGCCTGCGGAGCCCGGCACGGGATGAAAAACTGTCCTTTTTCGTGCATCCTGACTCTTATCGCCTCGAGCACGGCAGCGAAATTTTCCTCGTTTTTTTCTGATCTGAATTCGGATATTGCGGACTCGATAACGGTGTTTCCGGCCGCGGCTCTGCCTCTTGCCGCGTCGAATCTGTCAATAACCGCCTTTATATCATCAGTGCCGCGCTTCCTGCATTCGGTCATAAGCGCGGCGGGGACGCCGTAAAACGCTTCGGCGATACTGCCGGCGATACAGGCGAGCGTGTCGCAGTCGCCGCCGAGCGAAACAGCGACTCTTACGACGTCTTCGAAGCTTTCGCCCTCAAGAAAAGCCGTTATCGCCTCCGGAACGGTCTTCTGACACGTCTCGTCGTGACGGTACGCAGGGCGTATCTCGTCGCAGGTGCGTGACAGATCGTAGTGGAATTCTTTGATTATATATTCTTTGATTTCTTCCTTTGTATGATCGTTTCTTGCAAGGAATATCGCGCTCGCCGTCGCTTCCGCGCCTTTTATTCCTTCGCGGTGATTGTGCGTGACCTCCGCGGTGAGCCTCGCGACGCGCCTTGTTTCTTCTATCGTATCATACAGCCATCCGGCGGCGGAAACGCGCATCGCCGAGCCGTTGCCGTAGCTTTTATACGGCTTCGGATCGTCCGACCTCAGCCACACGCGGAACGATCCGCCGTAGCCCGCGCCGGGATATTTCCCGCCCCATTGTCTCATGGAACGGATAAGCTCCGCCTTGATCTGCCCGTCGCTCTGCCCTTTCGCATTCATCAGCGCTTCCGCTACCGCCACCGTCATTACGGTGTCATCCGTAAACTTAGAGTCCGGGCCGAAAAGAGGAAAATCCTTTGTCTTGTCTCCCCTGTCAAATTCATAAGGCGATCCGATGATATCGCCGAGTATCGCTCCGTACACGT
>JAGDCE010000240.1 GCA_017958705.1 Clostridia bacterium | reverse complement strand
GACCCTTACGGGCCGGCCGCGCGGCCCCTCAGATCTCTGATCTGCGGGAGGGGAAAGGGGGTATGGGGGATTTGAGGGGTGGGCACTCCCCCGGTGCGCTGCAAGGCGCTCCGAATGCCGGCGTCAGCCGACTCCTTTCTTTTTCTTTATTATCAGCGCGGCGGTAATGCCGGCGGCGGCGAGCACTGCTGCTCCTACGGCGACGGGCCACACTTTTCCGGTTTTACTTTCGCCGCCGGCCGGTTCGGTTATGACGGGATCGGTATCCGTTTGTGTTTCTTCGATCTTATCCGGCGCGTTATAAACCGACAGGCTGTATTTGAATCTGCCCTCGGGCGCTACGTCGCCGTTTTCGTAGAAATCGAGTATGTCACCGTCGGTCTGCATGTTGTCCGACCATTTGAAGTTCAGCGTGAACGAGCTGCATCCGTCTATGCCGAGCAGCTTTCTCGGCACCGCTATCTGCAGCGTCTTTCCGCTTGCGTTAAAGCTGACCTGACCGGCGGTCTCCCATTCCCAGCCGCCTTTGCTTCTCTCAAGCGTCGCGTGCGTCGCGTCGTCCGGCGTCTGTCTGTTCACGATATACTGGAAGCTCTCCCAGTTTTCGGCGCTGACCGCTTCACCGTTCTTATCCGCGACCTCGAGCAGCAGGCGCATCCACGCGGGATCGGTATACGGCGTCAGATCGTCTTTCGTCTCGACCATGAAGTACACGTTTTCCGCGTCGTACGTCGCCTTTGACGATATTATGTCGTTCCTGCCCGTCGTGTTGACGTATCTGTAATTCGTCTTTGCCTCGTTGTTCATGTATCCGCGCGCGCGGCGGTCGAACGTGTCGCCGCCGTACGTTTCGTAGGTGCGGCTGACCTTGTCCCAGCCGTCGCCCGTCGTGATATCGACCGTCACGGGCTCGTCGACCGCGGGCAGAGCCGAGGCGCCTTTGTATTTTCTGATATAGCTGACGAGCTGATAGTAGTAATGATCCTTCAGATCGCCCTTCGACGGTTCTATGTCGCGGCTGTATTCGTCGCTGAAGTTGTCCGGGAACGCGTTCTCGACGCCCCAGAAATCCTCGAAACGCCCTGCGACCCACTCGTTCCAGCCGGTGACCCAGATGAATTCCGGGTCGATCTGCAGCGCGTATTCCCACTGCGTTTCAAAATACTTGCCGTAAAGCTTCGCGTTCTCGCGGTCGTCGACCTTCCCGGTCTTCGGGTCGTAGTGGCGGCCGAAAACCTGATATTTCGGATTGTTCATCGCGGTCAGGTGCGTTTCCGCGCACCAGTTGTGAGCTATCGCGACGGACACCTGCTCCGGCGTGCCGTCCTTGTTTTTATTGACGAGCTGAGGATAAACGGAGATCCAGTTCCAGAGCTGATATTTTCTCTTGACCTCGTCCTGTATCGCGCCCATTACGAGCGGCTTGCCGTCGTCGTCCTGCACCTGTATATTGTCCGCGGACTGGGAGTGGTTTATCACGCGGTAGTTGAAGAAATTCAGTATCTCTTTATCCGTCGCGTTCCTTTTGTCAAGCCTGCCGGGGTAGCCTATCATCAGCGGCTTGCCCTTCCAGTAAAACCACAGGTCTTTATATATGCCCCTGCCGTAGAGCTTTGAATATATCTCTCGCAGCTGGATCGCCACGTTATCGTAGTCGAACATCGGCAGCATGAACGAGATCTGAGGTGTCTTCACGCCGTCCGCCCTCGCCTGCGACCAGACGCGGCAGAGCGTCAGCACGTCGTCGATGAACGTTATCGTTCCGTTCGTATTGTCGAAGAACACGACGTCGACTCCCGCGTCGGCGAGCAGCTCCGCCTGTTTGCGCAGGACCCATTCGTCGTTTGATTTGTAGTATCCCCAGATCGGCTCGTTCCAGTGATACGCGCCGGCGTTCCCCCATAGCGGGCTTTTGAAGTCGTTCTGTATCTCGGGATGTTCTTTCAGTATCGCGGTTATGTTTCGCGAGCCGAGATTACTGTTCGAGGTGTGCCACGTGTGGAAGAACAAGCCGACGGTCTTGTTCTGACGTCTCGTGTCGGTCTGCGTGTTGCCGACAACTCTTCCGAGCCCGTCGGTGACGACCCACGTGTCGGCGGACGTCACGAATTCAAAGTGATTGTCGGACACCGCCCCGGGTTTCCCCTCGCTCCCCGCCCACACGAGCGACACCTTTGCCGAGAGCGGATGCTCGGACGCGTTGATATACGTGCGCGCTCCGGCGCCCTCGCACAGACCTATGTGAAGATTGCCGCCCGCGCTGTGCATATAAAGCAGATATTCGCCGGCGTCCGCCGGATCGAATGAGAAGACCGCGTCTTCTCCCGCCGACACGCCTTTGATCGCGGCGGTGTGAAGCGGCGCGTTCTTCAGCGTCGCCTGATAGCTTCCGTCCCACTTGTAAAGCTCGGCCGTGAACGTGCCTCTGTCCTCGGTCTTATCCGTTCTTTCAGCGCGTATGAGCAGCTCTTTGAACGGTTTGTCGACACTGAACTGCACCGCGCAGGTGTTGTCCACGAGCCGCTGCTGTTCCGTCTCGCTTTCTTTGTAAAGCGCCGTCTGTGCGTTTACCGCCATTGTAATCACTCCTCCGGTATGAATAAAGGACGCCGCGGCCATGATGCCGCAGAGGGCGAAGATCAATCCTTTTCTGATCTTATTTGAAATGTCCGCCATCGTTGTCTCCTTATCTGATCTTTACGTTTTTTGAAAACTCCGGGTTTGCGGTCCGGGGCGAAAACGGCTCACCGTTTAACGCCGTGCCCCTGACCGTGATATCGCCTGATTTGCACCCGCCGTCGGGTACCGGTCCGAAAACACGGTCTTTTCCATACGTGAAGTCTCTTTTCACTGTTTTTTGAACCGATTCGATTATATCATAACGCAGACCGTTTTTCAAGGTCATACGCGCAATTTATCGCGTGCACCGGCATTTTCACGGCAAAAAAAGCGGCCGTACGGAATACCCGACCGTCTTAAGGAAGTTTTTTCGCCTCACGTTCGAGTGGTGAGTAAGTGCGCACTTAACAAAAGCAGACTGAGAACAAAATCAGTCTGCTTTTTCGTGTTCAACCGGTATAATGAAGACGTTCGCTTCGCTCACTGATGAAGACGGGCTATGCCCTAATGAAGACGGCAACTTGGTTGCCTAATGAAGCGAAGCCGCCCGCTTGAAGAAAACCGTTGAATTCGAATTTCTTCATTAGCGAAGCGTCTTCATTTCTTCATTAGCCCGCTTGCGGGCG
>JAGDCE010000239.1 GCA_017958705.1 Clostridia bacterium | reverse complement strand
GCGCGACGCAGGACGGCGCGCAAATCTATCGAATTTTGCGATAGCAAAATATATCGTCTTCTTGCGGCTGGAGCATAGGGGTTCCCCGTTGCGAACCGAAGAGCAACGGGGGTTCACGTAAGCCCCCGCCCTACGGGGGACGGGTCGTCGAAGGCGCCGACCCCTACAGGCCGACCGCGTGCCCCATCAGAGATGGGAGGGGACCAGGGGGTTTGGGGGTTATTGAGGGGTGGGCGACCCCCAAGGTTGTCGCGAAGCGACTCCTTACAGGGCTCCGGGCGGCTGTTGATAACGGGTGATCCGGCGCGAAACGGGCTTCGGGGGGTGAGGTTTGGCGGGATTTTTGCAATTTTATGTGAAAAATCCTGCAATTTTTTCGATTTTTCTCTTGACAAACGCCATTTTAATGAGTATAATACAAGTCAATGAGCAAAGGCGTTCATTTACGCGCGGTTTTTATCGCGCGTAAATGCGCGTTTTTTTGTTTGCGGAGGTGATTTTATGAAAAAAGAGGGCGAGGTCAGGATACCTTCGGGCTGCGCCGTCGCGGCGGTCATATCAAGAGAAGGAAAGAAAATGACCGCGGAAAAGATAATAGATGCCATGGCGCCGATGCACGACAGGTCGAACGGGCTCGGCGGCGGCTTTGCGGGATACGGCATATATCCGGAATACAGGGATCTTTACGCGTTCCATATGTTTTTCGACTGCCGGGACACGAGAAAGAAATGCGAGGCTTATCTGAAAGAAGGCTTCGAGGTCGTCAAGGGCGAACAGATACCGACGCGGAAGATGCCGCAGATCACGGACGAGCCTGTGATCTGGCGCTATTTCGCTTCCCCGCTCCGCTCGGTGCTTGCCGATCTTCAGCTTGACGAGAAAGAATTCGTAGCGCGCACAGTGATGAAAATAAACACAGAGCTTGACGGCGCGTACGTATTCTCGAGCGGGAAGAACATGGGCACGTTCAAGGCCGTGGGATTTCCGGAGGACGTCGGCAGATACTACCGCCTCGACGAATACGAGGGCTATTCGTGGACGGCGCACGGCAGATATCCTACGAACACTCCCGGCTGGTGGGGCGGCGCGCATCCGTTCACTCTGCTCGACTACTCGGTCGTTCACAACGGAGAGATATCGTCGTACGACGCCAACCGCCGTTTCATCGAGATGTACGGATATAAATGCACGCTAAAGACCGACACGGAGGTCATAACCTACATCCTCGACCATCTTATCCGCGTTCAGGGGCTGACGCTGAACGAAGCCGCGAACGTTATCGCCGCGCCGTTCTGGAGCACGATAGAAAAGACGGGCGACTTATACGAAAAAGAAAAACTGAGATATCTGCGGACCGTTTTTCCGGGTCTTCTGATCACCGGACCGTTTTCGATAATCCTCGGCTTTGACGGAGGGCTGATGGCGCTGAACGACAGGCTTAAGCTCCGTTCGATGGTGGCGGGGGAAAAGGACGACCGCGTGTTCATCGCGAGCGAGGAGGCGGCGATCCGCGTCATGGAACCGGACGCGGAGCACATCTTCGCGCCCGCCGGCGGCGAGCCCGTCATAGTCAGAGTAAAAGAGGGGGCGTACTGATATGGGAGTTGAATTCATATATCACGAATTTGAAGTGATAAGGAACGAGAACCGCTGCATCGCCTGCCGCGTCTGCGAGAGGCAGTGCGCAAACGAGGTCCACTCGTACGACGAGGCGTCCGGCGTCATGATCTCCGACGAGACGAAGTGCGTCGACTGTCAGCGCTGCGTCTCTCTGTGTCCGACGAGGGCGCTCAAAATAGTGAAAAGCGACTGTTCTCTGCGCGAGAACGCCAACTGGCAGTCGGATACAATAAAGGAAATATATAAACAGGCGAACAGCGGCGGCGTGCTCCTGTCGTCAATGGGCAACCCGAAACCGCTTCCCGTATACTGGGACAAGATCCTGATAAACGCCTCGCAGGTGACGAACCCTCCGATCGACCCGCTTCGCGAGCCGATGGAGACGAAGGTGTTCTTAGGCAAAAAGCCGTCGAAGATAAGCCGCGGGGAAGACGGAAAGCTGAAATTCGATCTGTCACCGCAGATAGAGCTTTCGATGCCGGTGATGTTCTCGGCGATGAGCTACGGCTCGATCAGCTACAACGCTCACGCCTCGCTCGCGCGCGCGGCGACCGAGCTCGGCATACTGTACAACACCGGTGAAGGCGGATTGCATGAGGATTTCTACAAGTACGGCGCAAACACGGTCGTACAGGTCGCGTCCGGCCGTTTCGGCGTCCACGAGGATTATCTCGAAGCCGGCGCGGCGATAGAGATAAAGATGGGGCAGGGCGCGAAGCCCGGCATCGGCGGCCATCTGCCCGGCGCGAAGATCGTCGGCGACGTTTCGCGTACGCGCATGATCCCGGAAGGGTCCGACGCGATCTCGCCGGCGCCGCATCACGACATATACTCGATAGAAGATTTGCGGCAGCTCGTCTTCTCACTAAAGGAAGCAACGGAATATGAAAAGCCGGTGATCGTAAAGGTCGCCGCGGTGCACAACATCGCCGCGATCGCCAGCGGGATCGCGCGCAGCGGCGCCGACATAATAGCGATCGACGGCTTCCGCGGCGGCACCGGCGCCGCGCCTACGCGGATCCGCGACAACGTCGGCATACCGGTGGAGCTTGCGCTCGCGGCGGTCGATCAGCGTCTGCGCGACGAGGGCATCAGGAACAACGTTTCGCTCGTCGCCGGAGGTTCCGTCAGGAGCGCGGCGGACGTTGTAAAGGCGGTCGCGCTCGGAGCCGACGCGTGTTACGTCGCGACGGCGGCGCTTCTCGCGCTCGGCTGTCATCTCTGCCGCACGTGTCAGAGCGGCAAATGCAACTGGGGCATAGCGACGCAGCGCCCCGATCTCGTAAAGCGCCTCAATCCCGACGTCGGCAGCAGACGCCTCGTCAATCTGATGACGGCGTGGCGGCACGAGATAATGGAGATCATGGGCGGTATGGGTATAAACTCGATAGAAGCGCTGCGCGGAAACAGGCTGATGCTCCGCGGAGTCGGCATGACCGACAGGGAGCTGCAGATACTCGGTATCTCGCATGCGGGGGAATAAGATATGAAACGGGTATCCGTCAACGAAGAATGGTGCCTCGGCTGTCATCTCTGCGAATACAACTGTGCGTTCGCGAACTCGTGGCTTAAATACATGACGGGACTCAAGGGAAGAAAGATCTTCCCGCGCATCCGCGTCGACGGCGGCGACAAAATCTCGTTTGCCGTGTCGTGCCGCCACTGCACCGACCCGATCTGCGTCAAAAGCTGTATCGCCGGTGCGATATCAAAGCGGGACGGCGTCGTGCGCATCGACAAGAACAAATGCGTCGGATGCCTTACCTGCGTGCTCGTCTGTCCGTACGGCGCGCTCGCGCCCGGCGAGGACGGCGTTATGCAGAAGTGCGAGCTTTGCCTCGACAACGTCTGCGGCGCGCCGGCGTGCGTCGCAGGCTGTCCGAACAACGCGATAGTATACGAGGAAAGGAGCGAGACGGAGTGAAACGGTACGTTATAATCGGCAACGGATGCGCCGCGGTCGGCTGCATCGAGGGCATCCGCAAGACCGATCCCGACGG
>JAGDCE010000238.1 GCA_017958705.1 Clostridia bacterium | reverse complement strand
CTCGCAGCTAAATGATCTCACTGCGTTCGATAGCTAAATTGTCCCATAGGGACAGCTAAATTAAATTCGCCTTTTTCAGCTCGGCAAAGCCGAATTTTGCTTGCGAAGCAAATTTAGCTGGGCGAAGCCCAATTTAGCTCGCCGCAAGGCGAATTTAGCTGCGGTGTACTTCCTTACGAAGTACACCGCGAAGCGGCTTTTTGTTTTTATTCCGCGCTGTTTACAAGCGCTTTTGCTATCGGGTTGTCTGCGTCGAGGATTATCGTTTTATCCTTTCCGTTGAACGTCTTTTTCAGCGTTTCGAGCGCGAGCTGGAATTCGTAGAAGCTGCGTTTATCCTCGGTGTTATACGCCTCGGACAGCAGTCTCATGTATTCGGCTTCGCCCTCGGCGCGGGTCTGCTCCGCCTGCGCGTTGGCGTCGGAGAGAGAGATGTTCACGGTCTTGTCGACCTCGGCTTTGATGTACGCCGCGTCGCGTTCGCCCTCGGCGGTGTACTTATCGGCTTCGCGCTTGCGCTCTGAGATCATGCGCTCGTAAACGGACTGCTCGTTGCTCTTCGGCAGGTCGAGTCTTTTCAGCTTGACGTCGACGACCTTGATGCCGTACACGGACGTCTTGCTCATGACCTCGGCCTTTATCTCGTCATATATCGCGTTGCGCTCCGCGCCCGGATTCATGTTGATTATGTCGTCCTGGTCGAGCACGCCCATTTTCGTTTTGAAAGCGTTGTACGTGATATCGTACAGACGGCTTTCCGCCGAGTTGATCTGCGTCAGACTCTGGAAGAATTTCAGCGGATCCTCGATCTTCCAGAGTATATAGCTGTCGACCGTCATGCTCTTCTTGTCGACGGTCAGCACCTCGGACGGCGGAATGTCGTAGAACAGAGTGCGCTTCGGGAACGTGCGGATCGTGTCGATGAAAGGCACCTTGAAGTAAAGCCCGGGCTGATCCACCGTTTTGATTATCTTTGAAAACCTCGCCGTGCAGGCGTATTCGTCCTCTTTTACCTCGTAAAAGCAGCCGGGGAGGACTATCAGTATCAGCAGCACCGCTATCGCGGTCAGCAGTATCGCCGTTATTTTCTTCTTTCTGCTCATTTCTTCTCCTCCTCCGCGTAAAAGCTCTCGACCGGGAGCAGTTTTTCAAGCGAGCCGTCCTTCGACGTGTCTATGTACACCCTTGTGCCCGGCAGAAATTCCTGCAGCGACTCGTGGTACATACGCATGCGCGTTGCGTCGGGGTTGAGCTTATACTGCTCGTACATCGCCTCGAACATCGCGATCTGCATCTTCGCCTCGTTGATCCTCTTCTGTTTGTCGTACTCGGCGTTAAGCGTTATACTCTTGACCTCGGCTTCCATTTCCGGGATCTTCGATTCCTTGTAAGCCTGCGCCAGGTTTATCGTCGCCTCCTTGCCCTGCAGGGCGGAGAGGACCGCTTTGTACGCTTCGTTGACCTCGTCGGTCGGCATCTCGGCGTCCTGGATCTTGACGTCGGTCAGCATCAGCCCGATGTCGTAGTTTTCGAGTTCCTTCATCGTCAGGTCGCGGATCTCCTGCTGTATCGCGGTCTTGCCGTCTGTCAGCACGCTGTCGACTCCGCTCGAGCCGACGACGTTCCTGATCTGGCTCTGAACGAGATTCTTCAGGATCTCCTCGGGCTGTCCGGAGCTGTACAGATATTTGACGGGATCGCTCACCTTGTATTCAACGAAGAAATCCACGTTCACTATGTTCAGGTCTCCGGTTATCATCTTGCATTCGTTTTCCACGACGCGTATCACCGTCGCGTCGTTGTCGTCGCTCCTGTAACCGATCTCGAGCTTGCGCAGGACGTTCACGTCGACGAGCTGCGCCCTCTGTATGAACGGCAGCTTGAAGTGTATGCCCGCGTCGGTGATGTCGGTCACCTTGCCGAACGTCGTGATGACCGCCTGCTGCTTGTCGTCGACCGTGTAGTACGAGTTGGTGATGCAGATCAGCGCGAGTATCGCGATCACGGCGATTATCACGACGGTCTTAACGGTCTTTTTGGTATTGCTGTTCACGTATTTGTTCTCCTTTCCGTAGGATCTTTCAAGTATATTATACACGCCCGCGATAAAAAGTCAACGATTATAAAGAAACCTTAATAATTCTTAATTTTTCTTAATACATTGTACCGGCGTGAAAAATCCCGCTTTGCTTTGCGGCAGAGCGGGATTTTCGTTTGTTATTTGTCGCGTCAGGACAGTATCGCGCGGTCGTTTGAGAATTCGCCGCCGGCGGCCTTGCTGAACATGCCGAGCAGGTCTTCGACGGTGAGCTTCTGCTTTTCTTCTCCGCACACGTCAATTATGATCCTGCCCTCGTGCATCATTATGAGGCGGTTGCCGTGCGCGATCGCGTCCTTCATGTTGTGCGTGATCATCAGCGCGGTGAGCTTCCTCTCGTTTATGATGCGGTCGGTTATCTCAAGTACCTTCGCCGCGGTCTTCGGGTCGAGCGCCGCCGTGTGCTCGTCAAGCAAAAGCAGCTTCGGCTCGCGCATCGCCGCCATCAGCAGCGTCAGCGCCTGGCGCTGGCCGCCCGAGAGCGTGCCGACCTTGACGGAAAGCCTGTCTTCAAGCCCGAGCCCGAGCTCGGAGAGCATCTCGCGGTATCCCGCGCGCTCCGCCTTCCGTATCCCCGGTGCAAGCGTTTTGCGTTTGCCGCGCCTTGACGCGAGCGCGAGATTCTCCTCCACCGTCATAGACGGCGCGGTGCCGGTTTTAACGTCATGGAAAAGCCGTCCGATGAATTTTGCACGCTTGAAATCCGGCAGGTACGTTATATCCTCCCCGTCGTAGATTATTTTGCCCG
>JAGDCE010000237.1 GCA_017958705.1 Clostridia bacterium | reverse complement strand
CCGCCGATTCGTACACCGTATCCGACGAGGATACCTTTACGGACGAAGGCTATGAAAAAGAGGTCTCCGATGATGACGATCTTTACGATGACGAAGATTAACGGAAAAACGGGGTAATAACATGTTAGAGAAGAATGTATTTGATTCAATAAAGATCGGTCTTGCGTCTCCCGATATGATCCGCTCGTGGTCATACGGCGAAGTGCTCAAGCCCGAAACGATAAACTACCGTACTCTGAAAGCCGAGCGCGACGGTCTTTTCTGCGAAAAGATCTTCGGTCCGACGAAAGACTGGGAATGTCTGTGCGGAAAGTACAAGAGAGTCCGCTATAAAGGCAAGATCTGCGAGAAGTGCCACGTTGAGGTCACGCAGAAAAAGGTCAGACGTGAGAGGATGGGCCACATAGAACTGGCTACCCCCGTGTCTCACATCTGGTATTTCAGAGCTATCCCGTCGAGAATGGCGACACTGCTCGACATCTCGCAGAGACCGCTTGACAAGGTGTTGTACTTCGGTCAGTACATCGTGCTCGAGGTCGGTCAGTTCGCTTCCCAGACGCTGCACGTGATGCAGCCGCTCTCCGAAGCGGAATACCGCAAAGAACTCGAAAAGTACGACGACGACTTCAGAGTCGGCATGGGCGCCGAGGCGATAAAGGAACTGCTTCAAGCGCTTGACGTCGACGCGCTGTGCGAAAGCCTCAAGGCCGAGCTTCAGACCGCGACCGGTCAGAAGAAAGTCAAGCTCATCAAACGTCTTGACGTTGCCGAAGCGTTCCGCAAATCCGGCAACAAGCCCGAATGGATGATCCTCGACGTCGTTCCCGTCATCCCGCCGGATCTCCGTCCTCTGCTCCAGTTGGACGGCGGCAGATTCGCCACGTCCGACCTGAACGACCTTTACAGGCGCGTTATCAACAGGAACAACAGACTGAGAAAGCTCATCGAGCTCGACGCTCCCGAGATAATAATAAGGAATGAAAAAAGGATGCTGCAGGAAGCCGTTGACGCTCTGATAGACAACGGCAGACGCGGCAAGCCCGTCACCGGTCCGAGCAACAGACCGCTGAAATCCCTTTCCGAGATGCTCCGCGGCAAGCAGGGACGTTTCCGTCAGAACCTGCTCGGCAAACGCGTCGACTACTCCGGACGTTCGGTTATTGTCGTCGGACCCGAGCTGAGGATCTATCAGTGCGGTCTGCCTAAAGAAATGGCTCTCGAACTGTTCAAGCCGTTCGTCATGAAGCGCCTCGTCGAGACGCAGAAGGCGACAAACATAAAGGACGCGAAAAAGAAAGTCGACCGTGTCGACTCCTACGTCTGGGACTGCCTTGAGAACGTTATAAAAGAGCATCCCGTTCTGCTCAACCGCGCGCCTACGCTTCACCGTCTGTCGATCCAGGCTTTCGAGCCCGTGCTCGTAGACGGCCGCGCGATAAAGCTTCATCCGCTCGTTTGCTCGGCATTCAACGCCGACTTCGACGGCGACCAGATGCCCGTACACGTTCCGCTGTCCGCAGAGGCACAGGCGGAAGCCCGCTTCCTGATGCTCTCCGCGTCCAACCTGCTGAAGCCCGCCGACGGTAAAGCCGTTGCGGTTCCTTCACAGGACATGGTTCTCGGTTCCTACTATCTGACGCTCGCCGCTACCGACGCGGAGCTTGACGAATACGTCGCTTATAAAGAAGCTCACGGAGGAAACATACCCGAGCAGGACGACAGATACGGCGCGTACACCATTAAATTCTACGAGGAATCCCTGCTCGGCAGAAACAAGATGTTCTTGTCTGAAGACGAGGCGATGATGGCTTATGAAAACAAGGTAATAAGCCTGCACACGCCCATAAAGGTCAGGGTGACCCGCACCGTGAACGGCGAGACGTTCACCGGTATCATTGAATGCACGCTCGGCAGACTCATATTCAACAAACCGATCCCGCAGGATCTCGGCTGGGTCGACCGCAGCAAACCCGAAAACAAGCTTACGCTCGAGATCACCTTCGTTGCGACAAAGGGCGCTCTTTCAAAGATAGTCGACCGCTGCATCAAGCTGCACGGCAGCTCCGAAACGGCGACCGTGCTCGACGCCATCAAGGCGATGGGCTTCAAGTATTCGACGAGGAGCTCGCTCTCGATAGCGGTCCCCGACATGACGATACCGAAGCAGAAGAAAGCGCTTCTCGCGGAAGCGGAAGCAAAGGTCGCTCAGCTGACCGAGTTCTTCAACGACGGTATGATCTCCGAGGAAGAAAGATACAAAAAGGTCGTTGAGACGTGGACGAAGACCACCAACGACGTAACGGACGCCCTGCAGGCGGCGCTCGACCCGTACAACCCGATAAAGATGATGTCGGATTCCGGCGCCCGAGGCTCCATAAAGCAGATGCGTCAGCTTGCCGGTATGCGCGGACTTATGTACGCGACGAACGGTAAGACGATGGAAATACCGATAAAATCGAATTTCCGTGAAGGTATAAACGTTCTGGACTACTTCATCGGCGCCCGCGGCTCGAGAAAATCCCTTGCCGACACGGCTCTGCGTACCGCCGACTCCGGTTACCTCACCAGACGTCTCGTCGACGTTTCGCAGGAGGTCATCATAACCGAGACTGACTGCGGCTCGACCGAAGGTATCGACGTATACGAGATAAAGAACGGCAACGAAGTCATCGAATCGTTCAAGGAGAGGATCCTCGGAAGGTTCACGATAGAACCCGTCGTCGATCCGGCGACAGGCGAAGTCATAATCGGCGCGAACAAGATGATGACAGACAAGATCTGCGACAGGATCATCTCCGCCGGCATCAACAGGCTCACCGTCAGAACGACGCTGAAATGCCACGCGAAGAACGGCGTCTGCGCTCACTGCTACGGCATGAATCTCGCGACCTCCAAGCCCGTCACCATAGGCGAGGCAGTCGGTATAATCGCCGCTCAGTCCATAGGTGAACCGGGTACTCAGCTTACGATGAGAACGTTCCACACGGGCGGTATCGCCGGCTCCGACATCACTCAGGGTCTTCCCAGAGTCGAAGAGCTGTTCGAAGCCCGCAAACCGAAGAAAACTGCCGTGCTCGCGGACCGCGACGGTACCGTTTCGATCTCCGAAACGAGACGTTCGAGAAACGTCACGATCACTGGTGAAGACGGCGAATCCTCGATGCTCGCAGTGCCGAACATAATGGCGCTGAAGGTCAAGGAAGGCGACTACGTCCTGAAGGGCGATCCGCTCTCCGAAGGCAACATGGCCCCGGCCGACATACTCGCGACGAAAGGCCTCACCGCGGTATATGATTATATCATAACCGAGGTACAGAGAGTTTACCGCGACCAGTCCGTTGATATAAACGACAAGCACATCGAGGTCATCACCCGTCAGATGACCAGGAAAGTCAAGGTCGAGGACGCCGGCGACACGAGCCTGCTCTCCGGCACTCAGGTCGACGTTTCGGAATTCGAGACGGCGAACGAGGAGATACAGAAGCGCATCGACGCGGGCGAAGTCACGCTGATGAAAGCCGTCTGCTCGCCGGTACTGCTCGGTATCACCAAGGCGGCGCTGCTCACCGAATCGTTCCTGTCCGCCGCGTCGTTCCAGGAGACCACGAAGGTCCTGACCGACGCCGCGATCAGAGGCAAGATCGACCGCCTCGAAGGTCTTAAGGAAAACGTCATCATAGGCAAGCTCATCCCCGCCGGTACCGGTATGGAAAGATACCGCAATATCGAGGTGGAAAAGCTCACGCCCGACGACGAGCCGAAAGAGACTTCTTTCAGCCCTGACGACAACTGATCGGTAAAAACAAAAAAAACACGGTGCGGATGCACCGTGTTTTTGTTATATTCCGTGTACGCGGCAGCCCGGTTTTTACGTTTTCAGTACATCGGCATCACAACGCCTTCGCCGTAAGTGTAGCTTTCTCCGAGGATACCGGCTTCATAGCCGAGGAGATCTGACAGTTCCTGCCTGCTTATCTGCCTTGTCTTTCCGTTTTCATAAACGGTGAACATCTGATCATAATAGAGCGCATGATCATCGCGCGCGATATACGTCCAGGTCGTCGTTATGAACTGCAGCACACCGTCATCCGTCTTGTTGTAATATCCCTCGACTTTCAGCGATAAAAGCTCCTTTTTACCGGGATCGAAATGCGGCGGTTTTGGTATGTTTTCCTTAAACTGCGCCGATATGCGCTCGACCTCCGTTCCAAGATCGTAGAGCCCGTTCATATCCGTCCCGGAATACGACACGTTTCCGTAGTTGACCGTATTGTCGCCGAGCCAGATATAAAAGCTCTCGTTTGTCGGACAGCCGTTTATATATCTCTGAAACGATACGTTTTTGCCGTACATTTCACACCTGAACGTGCCGTTTTTTGCATATTCGAGCGCCGTCTTCAGCTCATCCGGCGCGGTCGCCGCGTAAAACACGGTCGGCGCGTCTTTTTCGGAAATCTGGAGCTCGCCGATCTTTTCCTCGATCCTGTCAAGCATATACTGCTCCGTGCAGCCTCTTTTTACGACGAGCTCGTCGGAGCTGTGCTCAAGCATCATCCGCGCAAACTGATAGCCGAAAAGCCATTTGTCGTTCTGCCACAGACTTTCGTCAAATACGCCGTCGTTAAACGCTATCACGTCACCGAGCGAAGGGTTCTCCCACGACGTTACAAATACTGGCGACTGAAACTCGCACAGCTCGTTTGTCGTCACGTCCTTCATCAAAAAGCCCTCAAAGCCTCTTTGCATAAGCGACATGTAGAGGAAATCATATCTGCTCATATCGACTGAATAGTATTCGGGCACAAGATACAGTATCGTATCCGGCACGTTTTCGCCGCGTACGACGTCAAGCACGTCAAAGCTCATAAGACGGTATTTCGTTCCGCCGTTCAAACCTGTAAACGTGTCGCTGTGCACGCTTTTCTGCCTGACCTTTACAATTATTCCTCCGACACGGAATTCGATCGCGGGAGGAGCCGTTTCCGCGCCGCTGCCGCCCGCAGTTCCCGAGACGACGTATATGCTGTCCGTACCTTTTGATTTTGTGAATATCAGACCGAAACCGGATTCGTTGTATCTTACGGAATTATCGTCTTCCGTCCCGCTATCCGTAACGTGCGTCGTTTCGGGCGGAGGCGTCACGCTGTTTCTCATCGACATGGCGACGGCGAACACGGCGATCAGCGCCGCGCCGATAAGCGCCGCGGCGGCAATAAAGGCCACACGACCGGATTTAGGTTTATTTACTGCGCTGTTCCAGTTTTTATCGGCGGCGTCTAAGATCTCGTCGCCGCAATATGACATTATGTCCTTTTTCATACGGTTATTCCCTCCTTACGAAGCTTCTCGCGCAGTTTCTTTTTCATCCTGTCAAGTATTTTATATATCGCCTGTACGGATACGCGGTAATGCTCCGCGATCTTATCAACGGGGTACATATAATAATACCTGTAGACGAATACCGTCATATCTTTCGGGTCCGACGATCTTAAAAATTCGTCAAGCGCCCGTCTTATTTCGGCGGAATCGTCCTCCGGCGCCGCAAGGTCGTCAAGCTCGTCGATGCAGAGCGTCGCTCCCCCGCGTTTCTGCGCGTTTTCACTTCTGTATTTTGATATTGCGTGATTTCTTACCATACTGCAAAGATACCGTTTGAGCGACGCGGGGTTTTCCGGCGGTATGGTGTTCCACGCGGATAAGTACGTGTCGTTCACGCACTCCTCGCCGTCCTGTTCGTTGTGCAGTATATTGAATGCAACAGTCAAAAGATATTTGCCGTACTTTTTTTCCGCTTCCTCAATGGCGCGCCGGTCACGGTCAAAAAACAGCTTTATTATGTATTCGTCAGCCGACATAACATCCTCCTTTTTCTGTTTTCATACAATAAGACGCAAAATCAAACGGATTTTAAACCGTTT
>JAGDCE010000236.1 GCA_017958705.1 Clostridia bacterium | reverse complement strand
CGTAGTCGAAATCGTGCAGATAACCGACCGCCATCCAGTGCTCGCGGTCGGCGCCGAAATGGTCCGCCATGGCGCCCATCGCGTACATGACGTTTTTCGCGTGGATGATCAGATGATGTTCGCTCATCTGCGCGTCGTTCAGTTCCCGCGCCCTTTTTAATGTAAGCATTTTTCCCTCTTTCTCCCGCTTTTGCGGGACCGTTAAAAGAATATCTATGATGAGGTGTTATAAAGATCGGGTTGTTTCAAGTACGTTTATCCCGCGCTTTTTCAGCAGATAAACGTACGCTCCGGATGAAACGACCGTGTCGAAGGCGATCCCGCCCCCGAACAGCAGCGCTATCCCGGTAAGCGTCGGGACCCAGACGCCGGTCAGATACAGAACAAACGCCGCGCCGTAGTAGACCGCATTGGTAACGACGGACTCAAACAGCATATAATTCGTCTTGCCGAGCCCGTAGAAAGTTGCGTCGAATACGTTCTGAAAGGCGTACAGGACGTAGAATCCGAGCAGTATAAGCACAAGTTCGAAGAGCTTGTCCGCCTCGGAAAACTGAAGCGCGTACGTCATGAACGGTTTCCACAGCGGTATGCCGGCGCACCAGATCAGACAAACTACAAAGGTGATGAAGAAATAACCGAGCGTGTTTCCGGCGACGTTGTCCTCGCTCTCCGCGGTCTCCTCCTTGATAAGCTCGCCGAGCTGGAGCACCGGGAGCAGAAGCCAGCCCCAGATGAAATTGTTCGCGACCCAGTAGGTTCCCTGTTCGCCTACGACGTTGACCATTCGCGCGACCATAAGCATATACGCGACGTTTCTGACGAGGGACTCCAGACCCGAGATCCCTCCGGTCTTGACGAATTCCTTCATCCACCGGAAGTCGAGTTTATCTTTGTTGAAGATCCGTATCCCTTCGCCGCGAAGCAGCATCAGCGACACGGACAGAAGTATGACGTTGACGATGATATTCGAATATCCGACGCCGTTCACGCCGAGATCGGCGGACACGGGCAGGGAAGAGACGAGGAAAGTGTCGAATATCAGCGACAACAGCAGACGCGCGCCCGTCAGGATATAGATATAACGGCTCCTGTTGAGCGATACGAGCGCCACGAGCGCGAACTGCGCGAGTATCGAGAATACGTTTGCGACGCTCTCGATCCTGATATACGACGCGGACGCGGCGAGGATGCTTTCATCCGCCGCCATGAGCGCAAGCAACTGTTCGGCGAAGATGGATACCGCCGCCGAAAGAGTCGCGTAAACGCCGAGCGATACAAGCATGCCGGTACGGACGCAGTTAGAAAACGCGGCTTTATCAGCTTTGACTTTTCCTATGAAGAAGAAAAGCGGGAGGATGATCGCTTCGCTTGCTACCTCGTAAAGAAGATTAACCCACGACAGCTGACCGGCGATCGAAAAAGACCAGTCTCCGGGCAGCTGCCCGAGGAAGAACACGCGCACCGTCGTATATACGGCGGGGCAGAGCCCGAGGACGAGAAGCGCGATATAGAGTTTTATGTTTATGTGTTTGAGCGATGCTATCAGTTTTTTCATTTTTACCGCTTATACCGTACGGATCACAGATCAAATCTGAAAACGCACTTTTCCGTCTCGCCGCCTCTGATCCTCATGTCGTTGTCCTCAGGCAGCTGCGCGATCTCAAGCAGTTTTCCGTGAAGATACTCGCAGGTCTTGCGCGACGGGACGTTGTCGGGATTGCAGGTGATATACAGATATTCCATGCCGTGCTTTTTCGCAAGCAAAAACAGCAGTCTGCACGCTTTTGCGGCGTAGTGACGGCCTCTGTATCCCTCGTAGACCGTGTATCCGATATGGCCGCCGTAATACAGCCTGTCGTTGTACCCGACGCGAAGATCGCACTCTCCCATGATATTCCCGCTCATATCGCAGATGCGGAAATGATACGCCGGGACGTAGCCCTTCACCGGGTCCTCTCCGGTCGTTTTATTCAAAACGAGTCTTATCTCGTCACTGTACAGAAAACCGGTATCGAAAAATTCCATATTCGTCCCGTTATTTCGCCTCGTTTATCGGCTCGACGCCGTTTTCGTCGCCCGACAGACGGTTGACTCGCACGAGCCAGTCGGAGAACGACGGGCTGATCGCGTCCGCCCACGTGAGCAGGTGGCAGGAGAACGACGGCACCATAAGTTCTTTCTTCTTCTTGACGACCGATCTGACTACCGCCTTCGCCACCGTGTCGGGATCGCCCTTCGGCGTGATCTTCGGGCAGTCCACGTGCGCGATCTGCGGCGTGTCCATGCGGCTCGGATAGATTATGCCGACGTGTACGCCGCTGCCGCGCAGCTCCTGACGGAGCACCTGGAAAAATCCGTTCATCGCGAATTTAGCGCCGACGTACGCGGCGTCCGGCGGCACGCCCTTCTTGCCGTCCATCGAGCAGGTCGTGACGATCGAGCCGCTTTTCTGCGCCAAAAAATACGGCAGCACCGCGTAAACGCAGTTGAGGCAGCCGAAATAATCGACCTCCATCACCTTTCTTATCTGATCCATGCGCAGATCCTTCGCCGGGCAGCGCAGATAAATGCCGGCGTTGCAGTGGAATATATCGAGTCCGCCGAGCTCCTTTATCGCCTCGCCGACGGCGGTCTTGACGCCCTCGGCGTCCGTCACGTCGGCCTCGATCACGACGGCCCTGCGGCCCTCTGTGCGTATGAGCGAGGCGACTTCTTCAAGCCTTTCGCGGTTTCTCGCGATAAGCGCGACGTCCGCGCCTTCTTTAGCGAGACGGAGCGCCGACGCGCGGCCGATGCCGCTCGAAGCGCCCGTCACCGCGGCTTTTTTACCCTGCAGTTTCAGTTTCATTTAGTTTTTATCCTTTGATCCGGCAGTTCTTTATATATCTCTTCGAAAAGCGTGCGGAGAAATTCACGGTCGTCGATCTCGTCGACCAGGATCATCTCCCTGCCGCCTTCGTACGGCAGCTCGAGCGGAGCGTGCGGCATGAGTCTTTTCGCCGCCTCAGTCTGTTTTACGAGGAGCCTGTCGTCGTATATCCCGCCGACGATCTTACCGCGTAAATATATGATATATTCACCCATCATCGCCCTGTACGTAACCCCGTCGAGCAGCGACAGCTGATCCGTGACGAAATCGAGATATTCTTTACTTGACGCCATGATCCGTACCTCCTCTAAGACTGTTTTATCCTATTATATCGGAAATGTTTGAACAATTCAACAATATAGAAGCGCAGACGGCGCAAAAACGGCAAAACAAAGCTGCCGCGGCTGCGAAAATCGAAAAAACTATTGACAAAACCGTTGATTTTAGGTATAAAGAATACAGCGGTGTTTATTACTGCGTGCGCGCATACGCGCGTGCGTGCCGCATGATCGGCGGACCGCGGGAGGTATGAAATGATTTTGCAGACACAACGGCTGATCCTGCGGCCGTGGAAGGACGGCGACGCGGAGGAATGCTACAGATACGCAAAGGATCCGCGCGTCGGACCCGCCGCCGGGTGGCCGCCGCACAAGAGCGTCGAGGAATCGAGGCGGATCATCAGGGATATGCTTTCCGTGCCGGAGACGTACGCGATAGTCCTTAAAGAGACCGGACTTCCGGTCGGGAGCATCGGACTGAAGCGCAACGATCTGGCGTCAAAGGACGATGAAGCCGAGCTCGGATACTGGATCGGCGTGCCGTACTGGGGACGGGGGCTCGTGCCCGAGGCGGCGCGTGAATTGCTGCGTCACGCGTTTGAAGATCTTAAGCTGGAGCGTGTCTGGTGCGGCTATTACGAAGGCAACGAACGATCTAAGCGCGTGCAGGAAAAACTCGGGTTCATATATCAGTGGACTTCACAGAACGTTCCGGTGGAACAGCTCAGCGAATTCCGCACAGGCTTCGTTAACCTTATGACGAGACAGGCATGGGCTGCGGCGCGCACAGCTGCGAAAGAAAAATCATACTCAGAGGATCAAAATGGAAAAGATAGAATTTAAATTCGGTACGCCGAAGCCCGTGACGTTCCGCGAGTCGGGATGCGATACGGATTTCAAGGTCAGGATCGCGGGCAAAGCCGATGTGTCGGATTACGACGCCGTGCTGTACGACTGCGGGGAAGCGGGCACGGATCTGCTGAAACAGGCCGTTATCAACCTGCTTCCGCTGTGTCTGCTGAACTGGCCGGAGGGCAAGCACGTGATAGGCGACGGCAACCGCGAAATACTCGCCGGCAGACTCGACAAAGCGCTGGCAGACGTCGGGATCACGGCGAAGACGGAGATCGTGAATATCTCGCTTTCATCTGATCAGGAGGCGGAGTACCGCGATGCGATCAGGGACAGACGCGCCGTTGACAGGCTTGATAATATGTTCACGGAGCCGACTGTGGACGACGGTGAGGACGATGAGGCGCACGGACCGCTCATCGGCTTCGGCTACAACCTGTCGACGCACGGCATGACGATAGGCTCGGGCTCGTATACCGGATACAGCATAGACTGGAACGACGACGGATCTGTGACGCTCTCGATCTGCAGAAACGGCGGCAGAACGGAAACGAACATGGAATACAAGCTCAAACCGGAGGTCGCGCAGAAGATGCGCGATCTGGTACGGGACAAGCACCTCGCCGCGCTGACTAAGAAGAAATTTGAGACGATTACGTGTTACGACTGTTTCACGAGCGCGACGATCAAGATGACTTTTGACGACAGCTGCGTCGGCGGCAGCCGGTATAATATGCTGCATCTGTATTGCGGACCTGCGGGCATGACTTTCCGCACGCTCGAAAATGCCGTCAGCGATATCATAGAAGAGTGCCGGAAGACCGGAGAATGCACGTCGTTCGTTGAAACGAAGACGGACAGCGGCATACCAGGATTCTTGAATATCGGGGCCATGAAGCCTTCCCCTGTCGGCTCCGGAGATCAGGAGGGTGGCTGGACCTGCCCGAAATGCGGCTACAACAAAAACACCGGTAAATTCTGCACCGAGTGCGGAGAAAAACGGTAACGGCGGCAAACGCGCCGGAAATATGGTGGATGCTATGCGTGAACTTATAAACGACCCGTTTTACAAACTGATTGAAGAATACGATGACTGCATGATCGACTATTGCCTGATCGAAGACGATACGCCGGATCAGGGATACCGTTCTCACAAAGACGCCGTGCTTTTTGCAATGCTCAAAGCGATAGAGCGGTATATCGACGAGCAGTTGAAATCGGAGGTCATGTATTGCAGTAAGATCCATGACGAACCGTTTTTGTGGAATCTGGATATAGGAAAAGCAAAAGCCCACCGGATCGATCCGGCTCAGCTGCTGCATGTGCCGAAGATCCTGCGGACAGACCGTCTAGGACAAAGGTTCTATGACTGCGACTTCCCGGATTTTTCAAGAGACGGGCATATACCGTACTGGTACGCTTTCTGGGAGCCTCCGCATACGTCGGGATACGGACCGGATGATTTCAACCGCGTCAATTCCGCCCTGTTCCCTCAGGGAACGGATGAGCTTGAAGTATACGAGTGGACGACTGACTGGTCGAATTATTTTGAAGACGGCTATGAATGGTGGGGCGCGGCGTGCTGGAGCGTTTACGACCGGCGTATGAACAGATTCACCGTAATCATGGCGTCGGCGACGGACTGAATGCCGGCAAAACAGAACCGTCAGAAATAACATGCAACAAAAAAAGGATCGGGCCGGAAAGCCTTTTGCGATGACGAAAACGTGAGGAAAACGACCGTGAACACCATCGCAAAAAGCGCGGACAGCGCGAAAAGAAGAACGGTCGGGACAAGCCGTGATCTGCCCGGGAGAATTTAAACAACAAAGGAGTAAAGTCCGGTTTGGATATGTCGATGGAAACGATAGACAAGTATATTGATTATAAAAAGAAGGACGTGATCGGCAAGATCCCGGACTGTCTCTGGTGCGAGTGGCTCGAGCACGCGCCGGAGGAGGACAAGGCGGACGAGGCCTTCATGAAGAAGATCGTTCTACGCCGCGGAGAATGTCTGCGATTCGCCCCGGAGTCGCTGAGATCCGACAGAGACGTCGTCCTTAAAGCTGCAAAGAGCAGCCCCGCCGCCTTTGTTTACGCGTCCGAAGAATTACAAAACGACCGGAAGTTCGTAAAGCAGGCGGTAAATCAGAACGCCGAAGTGATAAAATACGTAAGCGAAAGGTTCAGAAACGACAAAGGGATTGCCCTCCTCGCCGTCAGAGTTGACCGGGAAGTTTTTTCCTTCCTCCCGGAGAAGATGCAGCGCGACGCCGACGTGGCGGAAGCGTGGCTCGGCGGGAAATTGTACAAACTGAAAAACGCACCGGAAATAATCCGGGACAACAGGG
>JAGDCE010000235.1 GCA_017958705.1 Clostridia bacterium | reverse complement strand
GACCTTTTTATCGTTGTCCGCCTTGTAGGAGGACGCGATATTCAGATTCCAGACGATAAAGTATATGAAAATCAGCGCTATGGTGACGAATCCGAACAGGATCATCAGCTTACAGTCGGAGCCGACCGTCATTTCACCGGTAGCGGGGTCGAACACGCCGCCCTCGGAAACGTTCTTGAGCGACAGGTTCACGAGCGCTTTCCAGCCGTACGGGGTGTTGTTGATGCTCGGACAGAAGATCATTACGGCGAGTATGCCGATCTGAATCAAAAGGAAAATAATACCTTTGATTATCTGTCCGTGATAGAAGTTGCCCGCTCCGAATATGAAGTGTGAAAGCTTGGTACCTATCGAGCCGTCAGAAAACCTCTTTCCGAATTCGGAAAAAGCGTTGCCGATTTTCTTAAAAACCCCTGACCGTTTTGTTTTACGGTCCAGTTTTGCATCAGTACCCATGTTTTCCTCCGAAAATTAGCAAAAGTGAGTAACTGTCGCGCAGATCAGTCGTGGCTCGGCAGAGACGTCGGGAAATCCTTCGGCACGGTTCCGTGCATCCACAGATATTCTACGAGATACAGGGCTTTGCGGATGCCCGCGAGAGATTCGGTCTCCGCCAGTATCGTATCGCCCGTCGTCGGGTACGCGGTCTTGTCTATTATCGCGCGGAATACGGACGGAGCGTTCTTTGAATAGTAGTAGGAGTTGAGCGTACCGGTGACGAACGGCTGAGGTATGCCCCATTCCGCCATGCTTACCTGCATAGCCGCCAGGTTGTACTGGCTCTCGGTGACCTTGCCTTCGTTGTAGCACTGCTCTATGTAAGAGGACGCGCCGGCGTACGCGGGAACGTTCAGACATTCGACGTACGAGCGGTTCTGCGATTCCTTGCTCGACATGAATTTGATGAGCTCCTGCTCTTTCACGTACTTGTCTTTATCGGAGTTCGCGTTTATCATGAAGCATTTGCAGTCCGCGAACGTGCCGCCTCTGTAAACTTCGCCGGCAGATACGCCGGACAGACCCTCGACCGATTTTTCGGTGAGCGTGAACGTCGGGATAAGCGTGATGCCGAGGTTGGTCTCGCCGAGAGCCGCTTTCGCGGTGTTGTAATGCCACGCGCCGCCTATGACCGCGAGCACGCCCTTGTTCGATTTGTCAAGGTCGGCGTCCCAGCCGTCGGGGGAAGCCCATTTGAAGCCGTTTTCATCCGCGGCGTAGTCCTGGAGCCATCTCATAATGGCTATCGTATCGTCGCCCTGGCAGTTTGACGTGCCCTTCGAGCCGCCGGATACGGATTCGGCGCCCTCGTAGATCTTAACCGTGGTGCCGTGGTCGGAGACCTTCGTTGCGAGCAGAGCGAAGGACATATTGAATCCGTCGTCTCCCGTGACCGTTACGGCTTTGGTGCCGGCGGCTCTCGCAGCTTCTCTCAGGCCTTCAAACGATTTTGCCTGTTCTTCCGTTACGAGCGCTTTGTTGTAGTAGAGGAACAGCGCCTGCGAGATGTACGGTACGCCGTACAGATACTGGGTGCCGTTAAGCGTCGAGTAAATGACTTTACGGAAAGATTCGGGGTTGTCTGCGAGCACCTGGTCGATGAGCGACTGATCGCCTATCGGCTTGGCGCACTGCGTGGACGCGAGCTTTCCTATATTGTCGTGTGCAACGGTGTAAATGTCCGCCGCGGCCGTCGGGTCGTTGGAGATCGTTCCCGCTACGGCGCCGGTGTCCATGCCCCTGACCTCGACCGTGTAGCCGAAGTCCTCGTGCGCGGCGACGTATTCGTTGCAGATCTTCTGATAAAACTCGACTGACTCCTCGCCTACCCAGACGCGGATTATCTTGTCACCGCCTCCGCAGCCTGCGAAAAGCGCCGCGGTCATTACCAGAACGATAAAAAGTGCAATAAATTTTTTCATTTTGTTTCCTCCGTTTATTTATCAATACCGTCGTACGATAATTTTTCTATCATCATGACGCCGGTCAGTGCGTCACAAATCGTTTTGTTCTTTTTGTTGATCAGTATCTCGACAAGTCTTATAACGGGGATCAAAAGGAACGTAAATATCCCCGTGAACAGATAAAACACGGCGCTGTCGATGATGAATACGTAGACGAATCTGAAAAGTATCGTCTTTGCGTCCGCCTTCGTCTGCTTTTTTTCCTTGAACGGTATAATGCCGGTCATGAGCTTGCCGGGCGTCCCCCTCTGTTTGCTGATCAGCGGTACCGCGACGAGCACCGCGGCCTCGGCGATGAAACCCGAAAGAAGCTTCAGCAAATAAGAGTGAAGGTTCGCCGCGAACTGTTCGTCAAGATAATATCTGTCGGTACTCAGCTTGTTCGTTATCGCTTCCGCGTCGTCGCCGTACTCGGCCACCGCCTCGGCCTGCACCCTTTTATAATTTGCGAAATGCTCGTTATAAACGTTTGCAAGGGGCGAGGAGAATATTATAGCCGATATCGCCATGAAAAGCACGAATATCGATACCGTGTCAAATCCGTCGGATATTATCCGCTTCAGCAGATAAGGCTTTGAATTGGGCTCCAGCTGTATGTTCGTACCGTTCATTTTCAGCAGAGCTTCATATCGATTCTCGTGGAATATACGGAAACGTCGGATCCGTCGAAGGCTATCCTGACCTTGTCGCCGGCATAATCCCTGTCTGTTTTGATAAGGAACGTCTGTCCGTCGCTTGTCTGTACCTTTGCGTAGCATACGGCGCCGTAATCGAGTTTTTCGAGTATCTTTACGTCAAGCCCGTCCTCGCCGTCCGGTACCGTGCGGATCCTGTCTCTGTCTATCGCGTATCTGTACGTGTAGTCGTAGCAGTGATCCTTGTTGATGGAGTTTATCTTGTAGCCGTTTTCTTTGTCCGCTTCTATCGTGTACTCTCCGATGTCGTAGTAGAAGTGAAGTACTCTTTCGCCGTTTTCTTTCATTTCCTTCTTGGAGAAGCGGCCCTCGAGCGACACCTCGTCGTCGATCGGCGAAGCGAGCACCTGTTCACCCGCTTTTACGGTGATCTTGTCGCAGAGTATCGAGAAGTTGTAATCGTCACCTTCGGATACGCCGTCGTCGACGAGCGCGAACAGATAATGGTCGCCGTTTTTAAGATACGCAAGATTCTTGCCGTCAGCCTTTTCTATGCGCGCGACCTGTAAACGGAATTCGTCTCCCTTTACTATCGCCTGCGGCGGGACTATGAGCTCAACCTCGCCGGCGTTCCCGGCAGCTTTGCAGAGCGCCCCGGG
>JAGDCE010000234.1 GCA_017958705.1 Clostridia bacterium | reverse complement strand
TTGTCAAGCGGCGTCGTATAATAACCCGCAGAAAAATTGATCAGCAGCATCGCGTAGACGATCGCGGCGACGCCGACCAGATTGAACGAATAGCGGAACGTCCCCGTCCACGAATCCGAGTTTCCCTTCCCCGCGAAATATATCAGCGACACGATCAGAAGCGGCGAAAGCAGTATCATCGACTCAGCGATCGAGAACGGGAAAAGGTTCGTCAGATACGCGAGCGCCGCGCGCGGGAACGTCGCGATCCCGCTCTGCCAGAAATCGGCGAACGCAGTTGACTGCGACGCCGCGAGCCTGACGAGCAGTCCCGCGGCGAGGATCGCCGCGGACGCTATGAAAAACGGGGAAAATATCTTCTTTAACTTACTTTTCATAAACCGAACAATGATGTGAATCCCTCCGGCAGCGGCGCGTCGAGCGTGAGTCTGCGCCCGTCGGACGGGTGATCTATGGTCAGAGTTTTCGCGTGCAGTCCGAGCCTGCCCAGCCCGGCGTCAAAACCGTCTCCGTACAAGCCGTCGCCGACGATCGGTATACCGAGATAAGCCATGTGGACGCGAAGCTGGTGAGTCCTGCCGGTGCGCGGTATCAACTTCATCAGAGACAGCCGCTCGCCGTGATATGCGGTTTCCGCTGCCAGCTCGTATTCCGTCACGCATTCCCTGCCTTCGCCGTCGCCGCAGACGGAGCGGATGATTATGCTCTCCGTCTCTCTGCGGATGTTTTTGACGAGCACGCCGGAATCCTTTTCCGGGACGCCGTGGCATACGGCGTAATACACCTTTTCCGGGTGCGCGCGGAAAAACTGATCCGAAAGACAGTACGCCGCCATGCGCGTCCTCGCGACGAGAACGACGCCGGACGTCGGGTTGTCGAGCCGGTTAACGGCGCGGAAAACGAAATTGCGGTCGCGGTATCTGTACGCCAGAGCGTTAGATAACGTATCATAGTGGTGGTTGTGCGAGGTGTGCGTCGGCATGCCGGACGGCTTGTCCACGGCGACGATATCGTCGTCCTCGTATATGACGCGGACCGGGATGTCGACCGGCTCGACGTCCGTGCGCTCCTCTTCTTTGAAGCTGAGGCGGAGCACGTCGCCCGCGCGGCAGATATAGCGCACGGTCTTTTGCTGTCCGTTTACCGTTATGCCATTTTCGGTGCGTTTCAGTTCCGTCAAAATACCGCCCGACAGCGCGGGGACGGTGCGCAGGAAATCACGCAGCAGCCTCCCCTCGTATTCGGGCGGGATTATGAATTCCATCAGCCTATGACGCGCGTCCAGCCGAATTCATCCGGCAGATTGCCCCACTGGATACCGGTGAGCGTGTCGTAAAGCATCTGTGAGATCGGTCCTATCTCGCCGTTGTTTATGACGGCTTTCTTGTTCTCGTCGTCGAGGCTGCCTATCGGGGAGATGACCGCCGCCGTACCGGTGCCGAACGCCTCCTTCAGCTCGCCTTTGTCGTACGCTTCGTAGAGCTCGTCGACCGAGAGCTTCCTCTCGGATACTTTGTAGCCCCTGCTCTTCAGCAATTCGATGCACGACGCTCTCGTCACGCCGGGGAGTATGCTGCCGTCGGCAAGAGACGGCGTCACGACCTCGTCGCCTATGACGAAGAACACGTTCATGGCGCCGACCTCGTCGATGTATTTTCTGTATATGCCGTCGAGCCACAGCACCTGCGAATATCCGAGCTTAGCCGCTTTTTCCTGGCCTTTGAGCGAGGACGCGTAGTTGCCGCCGACCTTGGCGAAGCCGGTGCCGCCCTTGACGGCGCGGACGTAATCGCGTTCGATGAATATCTTGACCGGGTTGATGCCCTCCGCGTAATACGCCGCGACCGGCGACAGGATTATGCAGAACAGGTACGAATGCGACGGATGCACGCCGAGGTGCGGATCCGTGGCGATGATGAACGGACGGATATAAAGCGACGTGCCGACCTTCGTCGGGATCCAGTCGCGGTCGAACAGAACTACCTCCGTGATAGCCTGCAGAACGTCCTCGTTCGGGATCTGCGGTATGCAGAGACGCTCGTTTGTGTTATGCATGCGCTCGATATTCTTGTCCGGGCGGAACAGTTGTATCCTGCCGTCGGACGTCATATACGCCTTCAGTCCCTCGAACATCTCCTGTGCATAGTGGAACACCATGCAGGACGGCTCGAGCTCGAACGGCGCGTACGGGACGATCCTCGCGTCGTGCCAGCCCTGTCCCTCGTCGTAGTTCATAAGGAACATGTGATCCGTGAAGTATCTTCCGAAGCCCAGATTGTCGTAATCCGGCTTTATCTTCGGCGTTTTGGTTCTCTCTTTTCTTATATTCAGCATTTCGGTTCTCCTTTCGTCCGCGTGTTACGATATTATAGCACATAAATACGGAAAATGCAAGTACAAAATTTGACACTTGCAAAGATTTATTTAATTCTTTTTATTTCGCCGCGCTCATCGCTGATATCGGGAGTCGCTCCGCGACAATCTTGGGGGTTCCCACCCCTCACGGCTCGGCTCACGCCTCGCCACCCCCAAACCCCCTGTTCCCCTCCAACAAGTCGCGTGCTCGACTTGAGGGGCCGCGGCAGCCGCAGGGGTCGGCGCCCTCGACGACCCGCCGTTCCCCCGTAGGGCGGGGGCTTGCTCCCGCCGTCGAAAAAGCCCCAACAGATGTTGGGGGGAGGCGGGGGTTTGGGGGCGGTGCCGGGGTTCCCTGCCGCGAACAGCGGTGGGGGTTCCCGGAT
>JAGDCE010000233.1 GCA_017958705.1 Clostridia bacterium | reverse complement strand
CTAAAAGCCCGTTCGCTTGAATTCAGCCTACATAATATATCATAAAAACACGTTCTTGTCAAGATGTTTTTGCAAATTTAAGAAAAAATTTTAAAAGGCTGAAACGGGCCGGAAAAGCCGTTGTTTTCAGGCTTTTCCGACGCCGAGAAGCTTGTCGAGCAGGGAATGAAGCGCTGCTGTTTCATCTGGTCTCAGGTTCACGCAGCCCGTTATTTGCGACGGTATATCGAGCGCCGCATCCTTCAACGCCTCGCCCGGCTCGGTTATGCTGACGATCAGTATCCGCTCGTCGTCGCATTTGCGTCTGCGCGTGATATAGCCCTTCGCCTCAAGGCTTTTCAGCACCGGGGAGAGCGTGCCGCTGTCGAGATAAAGCCTGTCGCCGAGCTCTTTTACGTTTATGCTTTCTTTTTCCCAGATCACCATCATCGTGATATACTGCGTGTAAGTCAGACCTATTTCATCGAGGAACGGTCTGTATTTTTTTATGATCTCACGCGATGCGGCGTATAAAGGGAAGCAAAGCTGATTGTCAAGTTTTAATACGTCGTATTTTTCCATGATCCACCTCAGTCGCTGTAATCCGAATCGAGAACGGCGAAAAACGTATAGTCGCCGTGTTTTTGCTTCATTTTTGCCACGACTTCGTCGCAGATGCTCTGCGCGTCCGCTTTGAAGTCGATCACAAGGTCGAACGTTACCGTCATCTGTTCCTCGTCGACGTAAAATCCGTGGACCTGAAGGATCCCGGGGTATTCCGATACGATAGCGTCAAGATCGTTTTTCATTCCGGCTGTCAGCTCGTCTTCGTGCGATGCGTATATTCCGATAGTCAGCACGATGCCGAATTTCATATAAATATCCGTTGCGATGCGCCGCGTCAGCTTGTGTATCTCCTTCGCGGTCATGTCGTCCTGCACTTCGACGTGCGCGGAGCCGATGATCCTTTCCGGGCCGTAGTTGTGGAGCGCGAGATCGTAACAGCCGCGCACTTCGTCGTAAGCGCAGAGCGCTTCCTTCAGCTTTTCGGTCAGCTCCGGGTCCGCGCGCTTGCCTATAATACTGCTGACGGTCTTGCCGAGCATCTCGATACCGGCCTTGATAATGAACAGCGAGATTATCGCGCCGAACCAGCCTTCGAGCGTTATGCCCCAGATGACGCTTATCAGCGCGGCGATCAGCGTGCCGCCGGAGAGTACCGCGTCGAACAGTGCGTCGGATCCCGACGCTTCAAGCGCCCCGGAGGAGAGCTTTTTGCCGACGCTGCGCACGTAAATTCCGACCGCGAGCTTAGCCGCGATGGCGGCGACGATTATTACGATCGATACGACGCCGTAAGTAGCTTTTTCGGGCGTTATGATCTTTTCGATCGATTCTTTAAGTGAAATGATACCTGTCGCGAGCACGATGATCGAGATCAGCGCGCTCGTGATGTATTCAACTCTGCCGTGACCGTACGGATGCTTTTTATCCGGCTTGCGTCCGGATATCTTCGTGCCGATGATCGTAATCACGGAGGAGAGCGCGTCGCTCAGGTTGTTCACCGCGTCCATTATGACGGCGACGGAGCCGGAGATCAGCCCGACGGCTGCTTTGAAGATCACCAGTATCAAGTTGACCCCGATCCCGACGAAACTCGTACGGATTATTTTCTTGGAACGTTCCATAATATGTCCTTTTTGCCGGCGTCAGCCGGCGGTTTCGGCGTTATTGCGCGTTTGTTTCATTATATGCCGCGCGAACGGCTTTTGCCAGCTGATCGGCGCAGGATGTGGGGCGCATGCCGCATGTGTTGCCGAGAAGATAGCTTTCGATCTTATCAACGGTCCAGCCGTCGACGAGCTTCGATATCGCTTTGAGGTTGCCGTTGCAGCCGCCTATGAATTCGATGTTTGTTATGACGTCGCCGTCAATGTTGAAATTGATCTGCTGAGAGCAGGTCATTTTTGTTTTATAGCTGTATCTCATACCGGATACCTCCTTATTGATTGAAAACAATTTAATTATACACTCCCAAACCGCACTTTCAACGTAAAATGACGCTTATTTTGTTATTTTATTATGAATAACAAAGGAAAATCGCCGAATCGTGTTGACACGGCGCGGCGCATATTGTAAAATATAAAAAAACGTGAAGGAGATAAAAATGGATATATTGAGTGTTGAGCACAACGGCATTGCCTTTACGGCGGATCCGGCGCGCCACGAGTTCACTGTTATCGTAAAAGGCATTGAATGGAGGATGACGGCGGCGCCGTATATCGAGTTTTCCGACGGAAGAAGAGCGGATTTCCCAGCGCCTTTTGCCGTTGCCGGCGTCTGCTCCGGCACGTGCGACGCGATAAAGGCTGAGTACCGGGGATTTGAAGGCTCCGGTATAACAGCCGAAGCGGTTATAAAAATGGACCGCGGCACGGGAGACATCACGTTTTATATCAATATTACGGGCGACGAACCGGGCGAGATCAACGTCGTGTCGTATCCGGGGCCGTTTTGCTATGGCGCGCAGCCCGGTCACGGCTATACCGTGCTGCCGAGGATGCAGGGAACGATATATCCCGCAGGCGAAAAGCCGGTCATCGAAACGGGGCTGATATATGAAAGAGACGGATATATGCCGCTTTTCGGACAGGTGCGCGACGGCACCGGATACGCGGCGATATTCGAGACGCCGTACGACTGCCGCTATACAGTGGACGGCGACATGATCGTCCCGCTGTGGCGAACGTCTCTCGGAAAGATGAGTTATCCGCGCGTCATGCGTTATATTTTCCGTGACGAATGCGATTACAACGTGATAGCGAAGTGCTACAGATCGTATCTTATCGAGCGCGGCATGCTTGTGACGCTGAAGGAAAAGATCGCAAAAAATGAAAACGTCGCTAAACTGCTCGGCTGTCCGGTCATCCATTCCGGCATAGCGTTCCATATTAGCCCGGATTCGATGTTCTACGATAAGGATCATCCGGAGAACAACGACGGTTATACTTCGTTCTACACCCGCGCCGAACAGCTGAAACGCCTGAAAAAGCTCGGACTTAAGAAAGCTTATACGCATTTTGACGGTTGGGGAAAGCACGGTTACGACAATCTGCATCCGTCGCCGTTCCCGCCGCACGAGGAGTCCGGCGGTGCCGCGGGCATGGCGTATCTGTCCGATACGTGCAGAGAACTCGGATATATCTTCGGTATACACGATCAATACAGGGATTATTATTACGACAATCCGGATTTCAGCTTTGACGACGCTCTTACGTACGCTGACGGCGGTCATCCGTTCCACGACGTCTGGAACGGCGGAAAGCACACGTTCCTTTGTTCGATGCTCGCGCCCGATTACGTACGGCGCAACTATGATGAATTCGAGCGGCTCGGCGTCAGAATAGACGCGTCTTATCTCGACGTTTTCTCGGTCGTGGAGCTCGACGAATGCTTCCATCCGGATCACACGTGCACACGCCGCGACTGCGCGGAAAACCGCAGACACTGCCTTGACATACTGACGTCGCGCGGCATAATCCCTTCGTCTGAAGAGGTGCTCGACTGCATCCTGCCGTCGCAGGTGCTCTGCCATCACGCGCCGTTTTATACGGAAGTGCTCGGCGGTGAGAATTCACCGGCGTCCGGCATCCCGATCCCGCTGCTCAGCCTCGTTTATCATGACTGCATCGTCATCCCGTGGATCGGTCTGCCGGGCGAGCGCGGCGGCTGGTCGATACCGGTCACAGACAGCGCGTATCTGTACGGCATCCTGTACGGTTACCCTGTCTACTGCCCGATCGACGCTGACGATGACGACGTGAAAGCGGTCAACGCCGCGTGCGCCTCCGCAGGAAAGCTCGCACTTACGGAAATGGTGAAGCACGAGTTCGTCGGAGACGGTTACAGACGTCAACGCACTTACTTCTCGGACGGCACCGTCATCGAAGCGAATCTTGACACGTGTGAATACACGATCACAAACTGAAAAACAAAAATCCCGCGGCATCGGCTGCGGGATTTTTATTATCGGCGGCGCTCAGAGAGAGCCGTCGAATACGGCTTGATAACCGTTCGTTTTGTCCCCGGTGATCGTGACCGGATACGACTTGCCGAAATCAGCTTTGAAGGAAACTTCACCCGCCGGCACCGTTAATTCGACGGGATATATGTTTTCGTAATTCGGAACGCAATACTCGGTCACGACGGTGAAACGCAGGACCATGTCGACCGTGTCGCCGGAGTTTTCGTAAAACTGCTTTTCAAACGTCCAGTATAAGATCTCGTCGCGCTTCAGCATCGTTTTGTCGGCGTTCGAGATGCCGCCGCCTCCTTTGTCTCCGTCGACTTCGTGAAAGAGGACGAGCAGCCCGATATCTTCCTTAAGATCGAGCTTGATTTTTATCATTATCTCGTCCGATCCAGGCTTCGGCGGATCCTGTGTCAGGCTGCATCCCGGCGCGCAGACAACGAACAGGAGCGCGGCGCAGAGAAGAAACGCGGCCTCGGCTTTATTTTTCATTTTGATTTCCTCATTACAGAACTTCCTCATTACAAAACTTATGGATAATATTGAAAGAAACCGCCTTTGCCTGCCGGACGAAAGCGGTTTCTTTCATGGTGGAGACGAGGGGGCTCGAACCCTTGACCTCTCGGATGTGAACCGAACGCTCTGACCAACTGAGCTACGCCTCCGTGCTTTTCTATTATACCTATTTTTGCGAATTTGTCAAGTCCTTTTTTGTTTTATTTTCATTTTCTTGCAATTATATATAAGACGCCGGCAAAGTGGCTGTGATTATTGTTGACAAGTTCATATTTGCGTGGTAAAATCTAATCAAATATATCTGATAACCGGAGGCCGTTATGGAAGAATTCAAATCCAAGGCGATAGAAATAATAAGCACTTACGGCGGAAAACTGCTACTTGCCGTCGCGGTACTTATCGTCGGTCTTATAGTAATAAAGTTTTTGACTAAATTCGTTGTGAAGATGCTGAAAAAATCAAAGCTTGACGGGACGGTGAAAAGCGTTATCAGAAACGCCGTCAAGATCTTTCTGTATCTTGTGCTCGTGATCGGCATAATTGAGATACTCGGAGTATCCATGTCGAGCGTCGTCGCCGTGATCGCATCCTGCGGTCTTGCCGTCGGTCTCGCGCTTCAGGGCGCGCTCGGGAATCTCGCCGGCGGTCTTATGATACTGATATTCAAGCCGTTCAAGGTCGGTGATTTCATCGAATCGACCGGCGCGGAAGGCTGGGTCAAGGATATAAGCATATTCTATACGACGATAATGACGATGGACAACAAGCAGATATTCGTGCCGAACGGTGATCTTATGAACGCGAACGTGACGAACTTCACCATAGCGGACAAGCGCCGTATAGATCAGGATTACAAGATTACGAACGATATAGACGCCGAGCTCGTCAAGTCCGTGCTGCTCGAGGCTGCGAGCACGACGAAAGACGTCCTGCCCGATCCCACGCCGTTCGCCCGCATGACCGCGGTCGACGACGACACGTACATTTTCACCGTGCGTGCGTGGTGCGATACGCCGAAATACTGGGACGTATATTTCGATCTAATTGAAAACTGCAGCAAGGCGCT
The DNA here is from genome assembly GCA_017958705.1 of Clostridia bacterium. Classification (GTDB taxonomy): domain Bacteria; phylum Bacillota; class Clostridia; order Oscillospirales; family CAG-272; genus UBA1248. Next base: position 7,802 of record JAGDCE010000233.1, on the reverse strand, counting down.
TGCCGAAAACGGCATCGACGACCCCGAGGAGAGGATCGCCGTCAGACTCGTGAAGGACGAGGACGAAGAAGAGGAAGACGCCGAATAGCGGTCGGCGGATTTAAAATAATGAATGAACGGAGGATCCGGAATGAAAATTCTCATAGCGTCAAGCGACAGGGACCTTTTGTCGTGCTGCGCGGAGCTTTGCAGGACGCGCGGGTACGAGGTGACCGAGGCGTTTGACAGATCGTCCGCCGCGGATTTCGCGCGCGAAGGCGGATACGACGCGGCGCTTATAGACGGCGGTCTGACCGGTCCGCCGTGCGATCCGGTAAAAGCTCTGAGCAAAGCCGATATACCGTCTGTTGTGTTTTGCAGAGACGGTCTGTGCCTGTCAGATCTGACCGCGGACGTTATGCCGTGCGGGATCCTTCCGCTTCCGTTTTCGGCAAAGCGGATGTTTGAGATACTCGAAAGGATCGTTGATCTTTCCGGACGGGAGACCGCTCTGAGTACCGGAGAAGGGCTTGTTATAAGAGGCTTCACGCTTGAAAACAAGGTCAGGATAACTTCATCGGAGGCTGATCTGCTGCTCGGCAGATCGACTGACGACGAGGGGACCGCGTTCCTCTGTGCGACGGCTCTCAACATAAAACTGAAAAAACTCAACAAGGCTTTATCCGTCTCATACGTTAAAAATATAGGATACAGGTTGGTGGCAGATAATGGATAAGATCAGAAAAAAATTCGTACTGTACGCGGCGCTCGCCGTGTTAATAATGCTGACGGTACTGCTTTCCGTCATCAACGTAATGAATTTCACCATGGCGGCTCAGGATGCCGACAGGGTGAACGGGATGATAGCGGCGGGCGACGGCCGCTTTGCGGAGCCGAAAGGCCCGGAATCCTTTACAGGAAAAAACGGACCGATGGGACCGGATTCACCTGAGACGAAAGCGTCCGTGCGTTATTTCACGTACCGCTTCAACAAGAGCGGAGAATCGGAACAGGTCGCGTACTTCATGTCGGCGATAGACGAAAAGGAAGCCGAGACGATCGCGGCTTCGCTCATCAAGGAAAAGACAGGTTGGGTCCGGACGACGTACAGGTACAGGGTATACCGTCACGACGGATTCAATTACGTCACCGTGATCGACTACGGCCGCGAACTTCTTCCCGCGTACCGCGTGCTCGTGATATCGATCTCCGGCACGGTCGTCTGCGTGCTTATCAGCGTAGCGCTGTTGTTTGCCGCAGGCAAAAAGCTGTTTGCGCCGCTTGAAGAGGCGGAGAGGAAGCAGAAGAATTTCATAAAGGAAGCGGAAGCCGGCTTCAAAGTCCCGCTGACGGTCATAAACGCCGACGCCGACATGATAGAGCAAGAAGGCTGCTGCTACGAATATACGAAATCGATCCGCAGGCAGGTGCGCAAGCTTACGGAGCTGACGAATCAGCTTTACACCGTCGATCTGCTCGACGAAAAGAACGTCGCGGAATGCGATCTGTCCATGATCGTCACGTCGGTCTGTGACGCCGTCAAGCACGATTTTGCGCAGAACGGCATCGAATTCGAATGCTCTGCCGATCCTTCGGTCACGGTAAAAGGCGACGCGGCGATGCTTCACAAGATGATCGCGGAACTGACGGAAAACGCGCGTAAATTTTCGATCGGAAAAGCGAGCCTGACTCTGCGCTCCGAAAACGGCAAAGCGGTGATCACCGCGGAAAACGATACCGATCTGCCCGACTGCGTGCCGGAGCAGATATTCGACCGGTTCACGCGGCTCGGCAATGCTTCCGGCAAGCCCGGCAGCGGTCTCGGCCTCTCGTACGTGAAGGATATAGTCAAGGCGCATAACGGAAGAATGAGCGTTTCCGTCGCAGGCGGCCTGTTCACGCTCAGGATAACGATCTGACGGAGGTCACGATGATTTCGAATAAAACACCGGTACGGGTAGAGAATCCGGTCGTCGTCATGAAACGGTACGAGCTGAAATACCTGATCAGCGCCGATCAGGAGCGGTTTTTCCTTGAAAAAATCAAGGACCGCATGCAGCCCGATATGTTCGGCAAGACCTCGATCGGCTCGCTGTACTACGACACACCGGATCACAGACTTATAAACGCATCGATAGAAAAGCCGCTTTTCAAGGAAAAACTGAGGCTTCGCTCGTACGGTATCGCGACCGACGAAACGCCGGTATTCCTCGAATTGAAACGAAAGGCTTACGGGATAGTGTACAAAAGGCGCGTACAGACGACGATACCGCTCGTGAAAAAATTTCTGGACGGCGACGGAGATATCTGCGCCGGCGGCCAGATAAACCGCGAGATAACGTATTTCCGCGATTATTACAAAGACTTATCGCCCAAATGTCTGATAATATACGACAGGACGGCGTTCTTCGAGCCGGGCGGCAATCTGCGGCTGACGATCGACAACAATCCGAGATACCGTCTGACCGATCTCGATCTGCGCGTCTCCATGGACGGGATCTCGCTTTTACCGCCCGGGTATTCGGTGCTCGAGATCAAGGTGCAGGAGGCGATGCCGCTGTGGCTGTCGCACATACTCGACGAGGGAAAAATTTATAAGTCGTCGTTTTCAAAATACGGCGAAGCATATAAACGCCAGATTATGCAATCATACGCAAACATATAACGGAGGTACAGTAAAATGTTTGATTCCATCTACTCTTCAACCGTAACAGTCCCGCAGTTTTTCATAATGGCGGGCGTTGCGCTCGTAACCGGGTTTTTATACGCGTGGCTCATGTCGTTCCGGATCAGATCGACCAAACGCTTTTTCATAGTCATAGGACTTATACCGTTCATCATATCCGCGGTGATCACGTTTGTGAACGGCAATATCGGCGCCGGCGTCGCCATAGGCGGCGCGTTCAGCCTGATCAGATTCCGTTCCGCGCAGGGCACGGCGGACGAGATAGCGGCGATACTCATAGCGATGGGCGCCGGCATCCCGTTCGGAATGGGCTATATCGGTTACGGTATAATAATACTTATAGCGCTGTCGGTCGTTTATTTTCTCATCTCCATGCTTCCCGTGTTCGAACACAAGAGCATGGCGGCGGATCAGCTGCTGCGCATAACGATACCCGAATCGCTCGATTACAGCGACGTGTTCGACGATACGTTCGCGCATTATCTCAAATCGTACGAGAGCGTCGGTGTGAAGACTACCGGTATGGGTTCGATGTACAGGCTCTCGTTCAAGATCAGGATGAAAGACAGCCGTGAAGAGAAGGCGTTCATCGACGAGCTGCGCACTAAAAACGGCAATCTCGAGATAGCCGTAACGCCGTATACCGACCTCCCCAGCCAGCTGTAAGGGTGCGGAAATGAAGAAAATACTGTTGTCCCTTCTGACGGCGGCGATCGTATTTTCCGTTGTGTCGTGCGATAACGACGGCGTCACGCCGTCCACGGAAAACGCGGCGGCCGCGGAATCGGAGGCTGAAGCCATAGCGGCGGCGGAGTATTTTTCCGACAGCGATACGAAAGACGTTTCATCCGAAGCCGAGAACGCGACGGTAACGCTTGAGGGCGAATCCGGCACGATTTCGGATACCGCTCGCGGATCGTCAGGCTCGAACGTCGTCATCACGTCGAAAGGTATATACCGCGTGACCGGTTCGTCGCAGAACGTCTCTGTTGTGGTGCGCGACGACAACAAGTCGGGTAACGTGTACCTCATACTCGACAACGTCACGATGGAAAATTCGAATTACTCCTGCATAAGCGTCGAGGCGGCAGACAAGGTCATAATATGCCTCATCGGCGAAAACACGCTTAAATACACCGCAAAATCGTCCGATTACGACGGCGCGGTATACGCTTCGGACGACCTGACGATCAACGGCGCGGGTGCGTTATACGTTACGTCGTCGCTTCACGGGATCGTCTGCAAAAACGATCTGAAACTTACCGGCGGCACGGTGTCCGTGACGGCTTCTTCCATAGGTATCAAAGCGAAGGATTCCGTCCGCATAGGCGGATGCGCGGTGACGGTAAATTCCGGACACGACGGCGTGCAAGTAAATTCGTCGGAGACGGGTCCGTTCTTCCATATCGGCGGCGGCTCGCTCGCGGTCAATGCCGGATATGACGGGATCGACGTCGGCACGACCGCGTCGGTGATGACCGGCTTCGCGAGCTTTGCCGGCGGTACCGTCAGCATCACGGCGGGCGGCGGCTCAGGCAATTCAAAGGATTCCAAAGTTTCGCAGAAGGGCGTAAAATGCGACGGCAAGATCGTCGTATCGGGCGCCAATCTGACCGTTGATTCTGCGGATGACGCGCTGAACAGCTCGTCGGAAGTTAACCTGATATCCGGCGCCGTCACGCTTTCGTCAAGCGACGACGGCATCCACGCGGATAACGTGCTCGGTATCAGCGGCGGTGAACTCAGTATCCTTAAATCGTACGAAGGGCTCGAAGCCTATGAGATCGGCATTTCCGGAGGCGCCACGACGATATACGCGTCTGACGACGGGATAAACGCCGCGGGCGGCTCCGACACTCAGTCGACGGAAGAAGAGCCGGGCAGGTGGTCTATGAACTCATCAGCCGGGACTCTGCGCGTATCCGGCGGCACGCTCTACGTGAACGCCGGCGGCGACGGGCTCGACGCCAACGATTCGCTGTACGTTTCAGGCGGAACGGTGATCGTGGAAGGGCCGACGGATAACGGCAACGGAGCGCTCGATCTCGGCAACGGCAGCGGCTGTGTCGCCGAGATCACCGGAGGCACGGTGCTCGCGATCGGCTCGTCCGGTATGGCGGTCAATTTCGACAGCGGAACGCAGTGTTCGGCGCTTCTGTCGCTGTCGGGAGACGTCGGGACACAGATATCGGTCGACGACGGATCGGGATTTACGTTCACGACGACAAAAAGCTTTTCGTGCGTAGTCTACTCGTCGCCTTATATGAAGGAAGGGAACACGTATACGGTAACGGCGGGCGGCTCGTCCGCGTCAGCGTCGTTTTCTTCCGGACTGTATTACGGAAACGTAAGCGGCGGAGGACCGCGCGAGGGAATGAAATAAGAAGAACGGAGCGGCGTTTGCCGCTCCGCGTTTCATTCGTACGATTCTATGAACCATTTCGGGTCCTCGTAGAACAGATAAATATCCTGCCTGCCTATGCAGCACAAAAAACGTGTGCCCTGACCGCCGGCTTTCAGCGAGGCGGCGCGGACTGCGTTTTTTACTTTTTTGATCTTTATATCGCGTCCGTCGCCGAGATGTATCACGGACGGTAGCATCCGACCGTCCGTATCGAATTCGGCGCTGACGGAAACGTAAAGCTTTTTTGTCATACGTACGCCTCGAATCTTTCCGGCGCGACGGTCCTGTCGTCAGACGGGGAAAAAGACGACAGCTCCGGCGCGACCATCGTTATGCCGTGTACGACGCAGCGGTCGCCGAATCTCGCGTTTATACCGTCCGCGGCAGCGGACAGCGCTTCGCGCTTCAGCCTCGTTTCGTCGTCGAAAAACGTCATCTGCATGCCGATCATCGGACACAGCGACGACGCGCGGACGCCGAGCGTCCGGATCCTTACCCCGCGCGGCGCGCCGGAGCGGTGCAGCTCCGTGGCGGCGGCGTAAAGCTCTTCCGCGGTGCACACGGGCGACGGCAGGCTTTTCTGCCGCGTTATAACGCGCAAAGAGGAATCGCGGACGTCTATGCATACGGTGCCGCACTTCATCGAATGGCTGCGCAGACGCGCGGAAACGCTCTCGCACAGCGCCATATACGTCACGCGTATATCGTCCTCGGTCAAAAGATCCCGCGGCGAGGTCGTCGAGTTTCCGATGCTTTTTATCGGCGGCGGCTCGTACGTGCCGCAGACCGGAGAGTCGTCTATACCGTTCGCAAAGTTCTGGAGGAGCAGACCGTTTTTGCCGAGCAGACGGCAGAGAAGCAGCGGATCGGCGTTTGCGAGATCGCCTATCGTATTCATTCCGTATAGCCTCAGCTTTCGCTCGGAGGCGCGCCCGACGAACATCATATCCGAGATCGGCAGACGCCACAGCAGCTCTTTGTAATTGTTCCGGGTTATCTCCGTCGTCGCGTCGGGCTTTTTGTAGTCGCTGCCCATTTTGGCGAATATCTTGTTGTAGGAAACGCCGGCGGACGCTGTGACGCCGAGCTCGCTCTTTATCCGCGCGCGTATCTCGTCTGCGACGGCGACGCCGTCTCCGTGTTCACCGAGATCGAGCCAGCATTCGTCTATGCCGAAACTCTCGACGCGGTCTGTGTATTCGCTGTATATGCCTTTCGCCATGGCGGAAAATCTCATATATCTGTCCATATGCGGCGGCACGCATACGAGATCGGGGCAGGCGCGTTTTGCGTCGGCGATAGTGTAACCGGTCTTTACGCCCGCCGCCTTTGCCGCGTAGTTTTTCGCAAGCACTATGCCGTGGCGCAGCTCGACGTCGCCGCAGACCGCCACCGGCAGACCGCGGATCGACGGGTCGTACATACATTCAACGGAAGCGTAGAAGTTATTAAGATCGACGTGAAGTATCGTTTTCATATTTCCCTCGAACAAATGTTCTTGACCGTATTATACCAAACAAATGTTCGATTGTCAATATGAAACCGAAAAAAAGTGAAGAAAATTTCAGCCGGCCGATTTATTAAGAATTCTTAAGAATTATTAAATCGTTTTAATAAAGGTTGACAGACGGCGCCGCGTGCGGTATAATCGTATCGGAAAAACAAAGAAGGCGGCGGCTGTATGCAGATAACGTACAGACAAACGCTCCCGGAGGACGCCGGGCGCATATACGGACTGTGCAGGGAAACGGTTGAAAAATACGAGGATCCCGCGTCGGTCGACCTTGCCAAAGTACTGGCGTGGCTCGAAAACAAAATACGCAAAAACGTCACGGAATATACGCGGATCTTCCTTGACGGCGAGCTTTGCGGATATTACCGCGTATGCAGAGAAGGCGAAGAATACGAGCTTGACGATTTTTATCTGTTCGAAGAGTACAGAGGCCGGGGCATCGGCACGCGCGTGCTCGATCACATCCTCGAAGACGAGGACGCTGACTTTTTCCTCTACGTTTTCAAACGCAACACGCCCGCGCTCAAACTTTATCAAAAATACGGTTTTACCGTAAGAGAAGATCTCGGAAGCAGGTATATAATGGAAAGAAGGCGCTGAGATGAGAGAAGAAGAATACTATGACAACAACTGGTACAGAGAATACCTTTCCGTCGGCGAATACGTGAAATGGAGCGGAAAATCGGAGAAAAAAACCGGATTCAATCCGACTTATCTGTTCTTGATCCCTTTCATGACCGTATGGTGCGGCGGAGTCATTATGGCGACTGTAAGCCTGATCCTTCAGGCTGTTTCGGGTGAAGGGTCGTATTTATTTCTGCTTTTTATGATACCTTTCTGGGCAGGCGGAACGTTCTTCGTATATACCCTGTTTATACAGCCTTATTTGCTCCGGAAATATACGAAATACGCAATAACAAATAAAAAAGTGATACAGTATTACCGCGGCAAAGCAAAATTCATAAATCTGGATCCGCTGCCGCTTATACAGATGTCCGTGATGAATAAATACGGATACGGATCTGTTTCCGTAGGCGGTACTTATAACGTGAGCGATCATTCGAACTTTTTCCCGATGCTGCCGGGGCAGAATCAGGGAAGTATCGTGATCTCTAACGTCAAGGATCCGGCAAAAGTGTACAATATCATAACGAACGGAAAGTGAGGCAGGGAGATGGCAAAATTTACGGCGGATCTGAGAGGCGATTTTGACGGCACCG
>JAGDCE010000232.1 GCA_017958705.1 Clostridia bacterium | reverse complement strand
TCATCTTTACTGTTTCTCAAAGAAATAAGAGGTATATCAATGAATATATTTCCGCGCTTTTCATTTAATTATAACGGCAGGCCTTTTGAAATATCCGACGCAAAGGTGACGCCGGCGGATCACGGATTTCTTTATGAACTTTCCGACGGACTTTGCATAGAGCTTCACAAGCGTGAATATCCGAAGTACAACGCCGTCGGCTGGACGCTCTGGTTTGAAAACAAAAGTAAGACCGAAAGCGGTTTGATTAGCGATATATGCGACTGCGACGCCGCTTGGTGTTTCGGCGGAAACGGCGGATATTCACAAGTTTCGGTATTCGGCACCGCCGGAAATCTGAGTTACGAAACGTACCGGCACGCAGATCAGACAGCGCGTGAATTCGAGGTGACAAAGAACGTGCTGCCGCACGGCGGTTCGCTCAGTTATCATCCGCGCGGCGGAAGATCGTCAAGCTATCAGATGCCGTTTTTCGATCTATACACATCCGACTGCTGCGGACTCATAGTCGCCGTCGGGTGGTCGGGACAGTGGCAGGCTTCTTTTTCGCACCTCGACGGCGATATAATTCAGATAAAGACGGGCCTGCAGTACACCGCATTCAAGCTCCGTCCGGGCGAGCGCATACGCACGTCGTCGGTCATTTTACTGGAATATCACGGCACGCAGACGGATGGAAGCAACGCTTTCCGCCGCCTTGTCAAATACGAGCTTTGCCCTTATACGCCCGACAGCTTTCCGTTTGCGATTGAAGGCATGGGCATGCCGACGGAAAAACATTTGTATCACATTGAACAGTTCAGAAAACACGGCGTCAAAGCCGATTATTACTGGATCGACGCCGGCTGGTACGGCAAGGGCGGCGCCGCCGGTGCGGGCGACTGGTACAAACAGGTCGGCAACTGGCAGGTGCGGGAAGACGAACATCCGGACGGACTTGCTGACGTTATAAGCGCCGCCGGAAACATGGGTATGAAATTCCTTTTGTGGATGGAGCCGGAGCGCGTATATCCGGGGACGGATCTTGCCGTCGCTCATCCCAAATGGCTGTATCCGACAGACGGCTTCTATATTCTTCTGCGGCTCGATCTTGATGAGGTGCGTGAATATCTGTTTGATATGATCTGCGGTTTTATCGACCGTCTGCATATAAAATGCTTCCGTCAGGACTTCAATATGGAGCCCTTGCAGTCGTGGCGTATAACCGATGAAATAAACCGCGGCGGTATAAACGAAATCAAATACATAATGAATCTGTACAGGCTGTGGGATGATCTGCGCGCAAAATATCCCGATCTGGTAATTGACAACTGCGCGTCGGGCGGACGCAGGATAGATATTGAGACCCTGCGGCGTTCCGTTCCGGTATGGCGCACCGACGCGTTCTGCGAGCCTGACTGCGACGCTGACGCGATACAAACGCAGACTTTCGGCTTCAACCGCTTTATACCGTGCGCCGGCGGCGTTTGCAAAAGACCTGGCGATACTTACACACAAAGGAGCGCGTATTCTCCCGCCCTCGTCGGCAGCTGGTGGTGGACCGACCGTCCAGAACCGACAGAGGAACAGTTTGAATGGATGGCGAAAATATGCGATGAGTACCGGATGCTGCGCCCGTACTTCTCCTGCGATTTCTATCCGCTCGAAAACTGCGGCTGGTCTTACGATCACGGCGGCTGGGCGGCTTACCGTTACGACAGACCGGAGCATAACGACGGCGTGATCATTGCGTTCCGCAGGTCAGGTTCCTGCTGTGTCACCTCGTCTTATATACTTGAAGGCGTTGATGCCGACGGTATATATACCGTCACGGACATAGACACGAATGAAACGCGGCAAATACCGGGCAGAACGCTTGTCACAAAGGGCTTGAGCGTCACTATTCCGAACAGGCGCGAAAGCAAGGTCATATTGTATAAGCTGAATTAAAAGTCCAATAAATTAAGGGGTCAAAACCGACCCCTTGATTTTATTATCCGATCCGCTCGCCGAGTTCAAAACCGTCGCCGGTCTCTGTTATCCGGAACAGCCTCGGGCGCTCGTTCGGGTTTACGTTGGTAGAATGCAGTATAAGATATGACTTTCCGTCAAAGCCGTCGAATATCATACCGTGACCGCCGTCGTCATCGTATATGAACTTATCGGCGTGGCGCCACGGCCCTTTGATACTTCCGCTGTCGCTTATCGCAAGCGCCTCGACGTACCAGTACTGCGGTCCGGCGTGGAAGCCCGACCAGAGCAGATACAGCTTTCCGTTTCTGCCGCGTCTGAAAAACGGGCCGTCCGTTACGTAATTGCTGCCGTTCGGGTCTATCAAAGAGTACGCCCAATCGGCGTCCCCCGCTCGAAGAATGACCTGAGGTTTCCCTACCGGAGCGGAAAGGTCTTTTTTGAGCGGCATTATATCGATAGTCCCGTTTCCGATCTGCGACCATTCGTGGCAGTAAGCGGTCCACGGCGTCCCGTCCTCATCAACGTAAAACGTCGCGTCAAGGCACACCTGACCTTCGGGCGTTAACGGACCGTCGGTAAACGGCAGAAAGGGTCCCGTCGGGCTGTCACTTTTCAGTATCTGCGAGCAGCGGCAATGGGTTTCACTTCTGAAGCTCGCGAACATATAGTAAGCTCCGTTATATTTATAGACCTCCGGAGCGAAAAAATCGCGGTCCGCCCAGAAATCCTCCGGTCTTGTAAAACACTCGTGCGGCTCGCTCCACTCGATGAGGTCGGCCGACGTATAAACGTCAAGTCCTTTCCACGGCACGGCTCTTGCGTCAAACCCGCGGCGAGTCCCGTATAAATAATAGACGCCGTTTTCTGCAAAAACGAACGGGTCTCTTAAGTGGATATCACTAAGCTTCACGGCTGCTCTCCTCTTTTTCGGATCTTGTCTAAATGATATCCGTTTTCCCGTCTATTTTCAAGGAAAAAAATGTAAATTATCAAATATGAGTATCCGTTTTATACGTACCGCTTGAAAAATTCATCATTTCCGTGATATAACATAAATGAAGATCGAAAAAACGCTCTGTTTATCAAATTTAAAAGAGGTGCGCCTGCTGTCCGGGCAAAAAAGAAAATGAAAAAAATACTGTGCGTTATACTTGCCGTAGTTTTGCTCTCCTGCGCCGCCGCCTGTACGGGAAACGAAACTCAGACAGACACCGGTACCGAAGGCACGACGGAAACCGTTACGGATACGGAAACCGTAACGGAGCCCGAAGTCACGGTGCCCGAATACGAGGACGTCGGACTGACCGCGTATCTGCACGGGGTCGACGAGCGGAAAACCTTTGAGTATGACTTTTCAAAATACAAGTACAGCGCGCTCCGCGCCGATTCAAATCTTGTTTTTACGTCAAACGAGGATTACAAGGTGGATGA
>JAGDCE010000022.1 GCA_017958705.1 Clostridia bacterium | reverse complement strand
TCCATTCTTTGTCCCGCTGATGGCATCTCCATAAACGACTAATTTGCCATATCCGGTTTTTCCATTTTCAATAGACTTCTTATCTATAGCTTCATCTATAAGATAGTCCGAATTTTCCTCGAAAGTGTATAAAACTCCCTTTACAATCATTCCCGCACCTGCAGAGTTCTCAGCGAATATAAATGTTGCTGACAATGCAGTTACAATCATAATCGAAGCAATTAAAAATGATAAGACTCTTTTTCTCATTTCGACTCTCCAAACTTTTTTTTGCATTATACCATAATGTTTACTGTTATTGTTAACCTGTCGGCATAATTTTGACATCTTTTTTCGATTTTTTTCGTTTTTTTGCAGAAAATCAAAAACAAAAAAGCCCCTCATGCGGGGCTTTTTCGATGATCAGGTTTCAGATCAGCACCGAGCAGATGCCGATTATGGCGAGGATGAGGATAACGTCGATGATTATGCACAAAAGAGTCAGCGCGAATTTAACGAGCGCTTTGATGATTCTCAGAGTGCCTCTGAAGATCAGGATCAGAAATATAAGCGTGATCATTGTCTGTCCCCTTTTCTTTTTTTAACATTATACCATAGTCCTTCGCGCTTGTGTTATCCCGGCGGCATAAAATACGTATTTTTTTCAGAACCAGAGCGCGGCGGCGCCGAGCGTTCCGGCTGTATTTCCGAGCGCGGCGGGGATCACGGGGACCGCTGGGCCGAGTTTTCCGCCGAACATATCGCGGTCGAGCTTTTCCTGCAGCGGCACGGTCAGGTTTTCTTTTTCGGCGCCGATGCCGCCGCCGATTATCACCGCCTGCGGGCGGAAGACGTTTGCGATATCGATAACTCCGGCGGCGAGATACGAGATATAATTCTCCACCACCTCCGCGGCGTACGGGTCCTTATCCCTCATCCGGAACGCCGTAGTCCCGTTTATCTCGCTCTGAGTGCTCATCAGGCTTTCCGGGTGTTCTTTTATCGCGCGTTTCGTATCGCGTATCAACGCCGTCGCCGAAGCGTACGCTTCGAGGCACCCGCGGCGGCCGCACGTGCAGCATTCGCCGTTCAAAACGATCGCCATATGTCCGAGCTCCGCGCCGGCGCCGCCGCTGCCCTCATACAGTTTACCGTTGAGTATCAGGCCTCCGCCGACTCCGGTGCCGAGCGTGAGCATCACGACGTTTTCCATCCCGGCGCCGGCGCCGAATTTCGCCTCGCCGAGCGCGGCGACGTTCGCGTCGTTGCAGATACGGACCGGCAGTCCGGTCAGGCGCTGTACTTCGTTTTTTATCGGGAAATGCGACCAGCCGAGGTTATTCGAATACACAACTTCACCGCGCACGGTATCGATCATTCCCGGCACTCCGATCCCGACGCCTGCGACGTCGTCCGCAGTCATGCACGCGTCCGACAGCAGATCCGCGCAAAGGCCCGCGATCCTCGCCGCCACGGCGTCGGCGCCGTCTTCGGATCCCGTAGGGACCTTGCCCTTCGCTATGACGTTGCCGAGATCGTCGGCGATCCCGCCTTTTATGAACGTCCCGCCGAGGTCTATGCCTACGGCGTATTTTCTGTTTGCGGATACGATCAGCGTCATATCGCCTTCGTACGTATGCGTCAATCCGTCCGCGGGGATGAAGAACGAATCTCCGGCGCGGCATCCGGTACCGTCTATCACGCCGGCGCCGCAAACGCAAGTGACGCAACGGAAAGAGCCTTTATCCGCCGTGAACGTATACGTTCCGCTGACGGTCAGGCGCGACGCGGTGAAGTACTTGTTTGCGAACAGCAGCACCCCGTCCGCGGTCTGCGCCGAAGGGCGTTTCGCGCGGTAAGCGCCGGTGTCGGCGACCGCGAGCGCGTCGTCGAGATGGAGCTGACGCGGCTTGCCGTCCGGGCCGATCCTGCCGTGATCGTACAGCCGGTACGTGATATTGCTGTTCTGCTGTATCTCGCAGATCACGCAGCCGGCGCCGATGGCGTGCACCGTCCCCGCGGGGATCAGATAAGCGTCGCCGGTGTGCACCTCGACGCGGTTTAACAGCGAAACGAGCGTGCCGTCGAGCGCCGAGGCGCGTATACGCGCCGGATCGGCCGGCTCTCTTAGCCCGACGTACAGACAGGCTCCGGGCACCGCGCCGACGACGTACCACATTTCGGTCTTTCCGAAACCGAGACCGCGCGCACCGGCGTAAGCGTCCGTCGGGTGCACCTGCACCGACAGATCGGCGTTTGCGTCGATCAGCTTGACCATCAGCGGGACGCCGGCGAATCCGGCGCAGTTCGAGCCGAGATCATCGGGCGTCGCAGTCTCTGACAGTGTCCTGCCGTCGGACAGCTTTGACAGCCCGTCCGGATGGAACGAGAATTCCCAGCTCTCCGCGCACGGCAGATCCGCGGTCTTGCCGTACTCCTTTACGAGCTTATCGCCGCCCCAGATATAGTTTTTGCACACAGGGTATAGTTTTTCCGTTTTCATTTCGCCCTCGCATCTGTATCGTTTATGAGTTTTTGAAGCAGTGCGCGGCATCCGCGCTCTATATCGTTCCACGCCGCGTTAAAATCGCCGGTATACCACGGATCCGCGACGCCGCGCGTCTCCCCGGCGTATTCGAGCAGCAGATGCATCTTGCCGTCGTCGTCACCGCCGGCGATGCGCTTCATGTTTTTTATATTTGCCTGATCCATTCCGATCAGCAGATCGTATTTATCGTAGTCAGCGCGCGTCATCTGCCGCGCCGTTTTTCCGGTGCAGTTTATGCCGTGCGCGGCCAGCATCCGCTTTGCCGGCGGATACACCGGGTCGCCGAGTTCTTCCGTGCTCGTCGCCGCGGACGACACGGATATCATCCCGCAAAGCCCGGCTTTTTTTATCATATCCGTCATGAGAAATTCCGCGGTAGGACTGCGGCAAATATTTCCGTGGCAGACGAACAGTATTTTTACAGGTCTCATATCAAATTACCGTTTCAGAACAACGCCGCTATCAGAAGAACGGCCAGCGGCTGAGCAGCAGCCCGGGTATGACGACGAGCAAAAAGAATGCCCAGCTTATCAGCGTGAAGACTTTTATGAACTTCAGGCCCTGTCCCGGGTACTCGCGGACGTATATGCGGTAGTTTATGACGGACGCGAGCGAGCCGATCAGCGAACAGAGTCCCGCCGTGTCCGCGCCGTAGATCAGAGCGGCGAAATTCTTTGAGAACGGGTACAGCACTATCGTCGACGGCACGTTCGAGATGAGCTGGCTCAGCCCGATCGACCACCAGTATTCCCTGCCCGCGACCGCGCGGCCGAGAAATGCCGCGATCTTTTCATTCGCCGTGACAGACGACGAGAAGATGAAGAAGCACAGAAACGTCAGCAGAAGAACGAGGTCGACTTTTTTGAATATCTTTATATCGGTTATCGCGACCGCGGTGAGCACGGCGAACAGGATCACATACCAGTACCGCGTGCGCGAAACGACGGTGTACACGACCGCGGCAAACGCGATCAGGTACGCGGCGCGGCGCGGTGCGTTCTCTTTTGACGGGCGTTCCGTCCCGGCGGGTTCTATCGCCTCCGACGGGTCTTTGCGGTAAAGTATCAGTATGAACACGACGAGCAGGACCGCGGACATCGCGCAAAGCGGCAGCATATGGAGCATGAAATGGCCGGCGCTGACGTCCGCCTGACCGAACAGGAAAATGTTCTGCGGCGAGCCGAACGGCATCAGAAGCGAGCCGCGGATCGCGGCGATGTTTTCGAGCGTCAGCACGGGCAGGATATATTTTTCTTTATTCCCTCGGCGGAAGATCAGTATCGTTATCGGCACGAAGATGATCAGCGAGACGTCGTTCGTCACGAACATCGACGAGAAGAACACGCCGAAGACGAGGAAAAGCGTGAGCGTGCTCATGCGCCGCAGGCGGGCGCCGAGCGCGACGAGCGGTGAAAGTATGGATTCCTGCTTGAAGCCCTCGAGCACGCAGAGCATCATCAGAAGTATGCCGAGCGTGCGCCAGTCTATGTCTTTCAGCAGCGCCGCGGACGGTTTCGTTATGAACAGCGACACGACCGCCGCCGCAAGCGAAACGACGAGCATCAGCTCTTTTTTGAAAAACCCGATGACCTTTTTCATAAATCCCCGAAAAGTTATATTACGCCGTCATTATATCACAAATGCGGCGTAATGTCAATAAAAATGCTGTTTATTCATCTGCATTCGCAGGAGCCGAGCGCGGTATAAAGCATTCCGTGATCGGTGCGGTCCGACCTGAAAAGCGTGATACGGTCGATCCTGCAGCCGACGCTTTTCACGGCGGGAAGCTCGGTCACGCCGCGTGCGCGGCGGATCAGCGTTATATGCGGCGTGAAACGTTTGCGGTCAAACGGTATCCCGTTTTTCTGAAGCGTCCCGCGCAGCCGCGACACGGCGTTGTAAAGCGCTTCATCCGCTTCAAGACGCGCGAAATACAGATCGTCGAACGACCCGATCCCGCAAAGCGCAACAGACGACACGGGAAAAGGCGCCGATCTCATAGCCGAGAGCACCGCCGACGGATCGGGATACTCGCCGATGAACGCGAGCGTCAGATGAAGATTCTTCTCCACGGTATAGTTGCCGCCGACGCCGCTCTGCCTCATTTTCTTTTGGATCAAAAGCAGTTCTTCTTTAAGCTCCGCGCCGGTCTGCGCGGCGATAAAAAGCCTCATTTCCGCGCCTCCCCGCCGGTTTTCTGCAGAAAATCATAAAACGCGTTTTCGTATTTTTGCAGATCCTTGACGTAAGACAGACCGTGCGGCGCGCCTTCCACCTCGACGAGCGTGACCGCAGACGGATTCTCGTCGCGTATCTTCCGGCTCATTTCGGTCGGGACGTAGTTGTCAGCGGAGCCGTGGATCAGCAGCACCGGCACCTTTGCGCTTCGCACCGCGCGCTCGGGCGACGACGCGAATATATTGAAGTGACCGTATATCAGCGCGCCGAGCACGATAAACGGATACGATACGTATTTTATCTTTATGATGCCGTCCGCGACTTTTGAAACGATGCCGAACGGCGAGCTGTACGGACAGTCGGCGACAATGCCGGCGACGTTTGCCGGCAGATCGAGTTCCGACGCCATAAGCACGGTCGCCGCGCCCATTGAAACGCCTTCAAGATATATGACCGCATCATCTCCGGCACGCTCCGCGATATACCGCGCCCAGCTTAACACGTCGCGTCGCTCGCGGACGCCGAACGTGATAGTTTTGCCGTCCGAGGCACCGTGAGCGCGCTGATCCACGAGCAGTACGTTGCCGCCGGAGCGCAGAGCGAGCTGCAGTCCGCCGCTGAAATCGCGCACGCCGTTGCCCTTGTAGCCGTTGAACTGTATATGATACGGCGCGTCGGGCGACTGCATGTAAAGCCTGCCGAACAGGCGCAGACCGTCGTACGATCTGATATACACCGGCTCGTACGGGATCTTCACCGCCGAATCGATCAGAGCGATCATATCGTCATGATACTCGTCATAATCTGGTCCTGACAGCACTTTATAAGTTACGTCGCCGCGATTGATCCTGTAAAACGCCGCGAAATATATGCACGCCGGTATGACGAATATCAGCACGGCGGCGATCGCTGACGATACGTATATCATCACTGACCGGAAAGCGCGCGGTCTATCGCCGCGGCGGCGACTTTGCCGGCGCCCATCGCGGATATGACCGTCGCAGCACCGGTGACGGCGTCGCCCCCGGCGTAAACGTTCTTTCTCGTAGTCAGTCCTTCTTCGTTTATGATTATGCCGCCGCGGCGGTTGACCTCGAGGCCCTGTGTGGTCGATTTGATGAGCGGGTTCGGGCTCGTACCTATCGCCATGACGACGGTGTCGACCGGCAGCTCGAATTCACTGCCCTCGACCGGCACGGGTCTTCTCCTGCCGCTCGCGTCGGGCTCGCCGAGCTCCATCCTGATACAGCGTATGCCCGTTACGAAGCCGTTTTTCGGATCGCGCGGATCGTCGGGATTTTTATAGCCGATGATCTCCGTAGGACTGCAGAGCAGGTGGAATTCTATCCCCTCCTCCTCCGCGTGCTCGACCTCCTCGCGCCTCGCGGGCAGCTCCTCGAGCGAACGGCGGTATATGATATACACCTTATCCGCACCGAGCCGGAGCGCCGTTCTGGCGGCGTCCATAGCGACGTTTCCGCCGCCCACAACGGCGACGCTGCCGCCCTTCATGATAGGCGTCACTGGATCGGTCAGATACGCTTTCATCAGATTGCTTCGGGTAAGGAATTCGTTTGCGGAATAGACTCCGTTATATCCTTCTCCCGGGATGTTCATGAAATTCGGCAGGCCCGCGCCGGTGCCGATGAAGACCGCCTCGTAACCCGACTCGAAAAGCTCGTCGACCGTCAGCGTCTTGCCTATTATCACGTTAGTCTGTATGTCTACGCCGAGTTTTTTCAGCGTTTCGACCTCTTTTGCGACGATCGCCTTCGGCAGACGGAATTCCGGTATGCCGTAGACGAGCACGCCGCCGGCGGTATGAAGGGCCTCGAACACAGTGACGGCGTAGCCTTTTTTGGCGAGGTCCCCGGCGCACGTCAGCCCGGACGGGCCGGAGCCGATGACGGCGACTCTGTGACCGTTCGGTTCGGGACGGACTGTTTCGCCCGCGTCGCTGTTGTTATGGCGGTCCGCGACGAACCGCTCGAGCCGTCCTATGCCGACGGGCTCGCCTTTCTTGCCGCGCATGCACTGCATCTCGCACTGCGTTTCCTGCGGACAGACTCTGCCGCATACGGCGGGCAGCGAAGACGATTCAGTTATGACGCGGTACGCGCCTTCATAGTCCTTTTCCCTGATCTTTTCTATAAACGCGGGGATGCGCACGTTAACGGGACAACCCGAGACGCACGGCATGTTTTTGCAGTTGAGGCATCTTGCCGCCTCGTCGAGCGCCGCCTCTTCGGAATAGCCCCGCGCGACCTCGTCGAAGTTATGCGCCCTTACCGCCGGATCCTGCGACGGCATCGGGTTCTTATCGGGTCTCATGTTCAGTTTCGGCATCTCAATCCACCCCCTTGAAGAGTCCGCAGACTTTTTCGTGCGCTTTTCTCTCGTGCTGTATATACATGCGTCCGCGGGACATCGCCTCGTCGAAATCTATCTCGTATCCGTTGAAATCGGGACCGTCGACGCACGCGAATTCCGTTATGCGCTGACCGTCGCGGACGAGCGTGACGCGGCAGCCGCCGCACATCCCGGTGCCGTCGATCATTATCGGGTTCATCGAGACCGTGACCGGCACGCCGAACGGCTTTGCCGCCGCGACGACGAATTTCATCATTATAAGCGGACCGATCGTGATTATCATATCGAATCTCCGCCCTGCCTCGAGCATCTCCTTAAGCGGAACGGTGACGTTGCCGCGGCGTGCGTAGGAGCCGTCGTCGGTCATGACGATGAGATTGTCGGAGCAGGCCCTGAACTCGTCCTCGAGTATCAGCAGATCCTTGTTTCTGAAACCGATTATGCTCGTCACCTCGGCGCCGAGGCGGTGGAACTCCTCCGCCACGGGCATCGCGATCGCGCAGCCGACGCCGCCGCCCACGATGCAGACCTTTTTTATGCCTTCGGTATGCGTCGGGGTGCCGAGAGGACCGGCGAAGTCCTGTATGTATTCGCCTTCCTCTTTATGGTTGAGCAGCTCGGTCGTGGCGCCGACGATCTGGAATATTATCTTAACGGTGCCCCTCTGTTTGTCCGTGCCGGCGACGGTCAGCGGTATGCGCTCGCCGTCCCCGTTCACGCGCAGGATTATGAACTGGCCCGGCCTTGCCTTTGCGGCGACGAGCGGGGCTTCTATCTCCATCTGCGTGACGGTGGGGTTCAGATTTTTCTTGCTTGCGATCCTGTACATAAGCGACCCTCTTTTCCGCGCGCCGGCCAAGACGCCGCGCGCCGCGGTGATATTTGTGTTATTGTATCATATTCTGCGGCAAAAATCAAGTGCATACGGCAAATATATGCGCGCATTATCAAGTCAGCCCCGGCGGGATGATCCCGCCGGGGCCGTATGCGGCGCCGTGCGCCCGTTTACTGTTTTACCGTGATCTCGTATTCTTTTGCCTTGTTCATGTCGACGTTGAATGAGAACGAATACGTTCCGTCGTCGTCACGGTTTACCTGATATCCGTCGTAGCCGTTGACTCCGGCGAGCTTGATGTCCTTTTCGACGCCGTCAGCCTTGAACGTGACCGTGGGCGTCTTATAGCTGTCGAAGCCGTAGACCCTCACCGCCGCGGTGCTTCTGCCGCCGCTGATCTTGAACGTAGCGGTGTTGTTGACAGCGCGCAGAGACGGGATGAAGCAGTCTTCGTACGGCTCGCCCTCGACGACCGTCAGCTTGTACGGATCGTAGCAGCTGTCCTGACGCACGTCAAGAACGTTCTTGTCGTTTTTGCTCGTCGAATAGCCCCACGGCATCAGCACGAGATCGAGTTCGAGCACGTCGCCCTTCTTAAGCGTCGCGGCGCCGAGATCGAGCGTCAGCGCGCCGATGTTGATAGTGCCTTCGAATCTGTCTCTGAAGATGAAGTTTCCGTCGTACTTCACTCCGCCGACCGTGATATCGCTTCTGACCACGATCAAGGAGAAGTTCACGGACTCTTTTTCACTTCCGCCGAAATAGTCGAAATACGGATATTCTTTACCGAGTTTTATGAGTCTGTCGGTTTCTTTGACGTCTTCGATCACGCTTTCGCCGTTTTCGTTCAGATATCCGACCTTATCGAAGTGTATGCCGTGCGAATCGAACGAGAAGAACGAGAAATCACGTCTGAAGTCGCTTATGTTCACGTCGTCTTTGACTTCAAGCCTGATCTTGTAATACGTCCTGTTCTCGTCGGTCTGAGCCATCTCGGCGTGTCTGTAAGAGACGTCGATCTTGCCGTCGTCGGACAGATAATACAGATTTATGTCGGCGTAGACGGGGCCTGACGAGACGATGTTTGCAAACTGCGATTCCGTCTTGTTGGTGTTGCCCTCCGCGTCTTTGTACTGCAAGAAGTACAGCTTGCCGACGCTCGTATGCTGAGTGCCGCGTCCGTTTTCCCAGAACGGAGCCGAATTCGCGCGGAAATCGGGCAGCATCCAGGCGTCCTTGCCGTTGACGAAGTAAGGAGTGATGCAGTTTGTCTCCGTGACGCCGACGGACAGATGATAATACGGGATATGGAACGCTATGAACGAGATTTGTTTCAGCGGATAGTTGCCCCAGTTCTGATACAGATGGACAACGGTGAAGCGTTTGTTCTCATCCTTGCCGATCGTCATCGGAACGTAGACCTCGCCGAACGCCGCCGTGCCTGTGCCGCGCTCCGGCCAGTACAGCGGTTCTTCGTTTTCACCGTCAAAGTTCTTGCCGACTTCGAGCGGCAGCGGAAGCATATAATTGTTCTCGTCGAGTATCGCGGCGCATTCTATCCTGCCGCGGCGCGTGGCGTAGTTTTCCGCCGTCTGGATGTATACGGTCCTGTCTGCGACGCCGTCGCCGCACATAAGCGCGTTGATCTGGAACTGCTTGTCGCCGTTCTTGAACGCCGTGGCGAACTCCGTACCCTTGACCGTAAACGCGTAACAGCCGGTCAGAGCGTCGTAGCCCGTGTATTTTGCGTTGTCCGCTTCTTTGGCGATAAAGACGTCTGTCAGCGGATTACGCTCGATATAAGCCTCTTTTCTCAGGTCGTTGAACTGATGCGACGTCGAGGTGTAGAGTCTGTGACCGAAATAAATGTCCTCGCCCTTTTTGACCGTTTCTTTTATCTCAAGACCGCGTGTGATCACATAATTGCCGTCCTTAAGTTCGACGTTAATATAGCCGTTGTTCTCCGCGACAGGCATTATGACGCCGAATACACCGGTGCCGATTATATCGAAGCCGACGTACTCGGTCGTCGAGAAGTCAAAGCCGTCAAGCTCGGACACCTCGCCCGCGGCATTTTTGATCACGAGCTTTCTCACGGTATCGGCGGGGATGACCGTCTGCGTCTCAAATCTGCCGCCGTCGCTGTATTCGCCGGTGGCGACTGCGCGTACGACCTCGTGCATCTTGTCGGAATACGTGTGGAAGATGCGTTCGAGCGCGAACGGCGCCGTGGATCCGCCGCGGTTGATCGCCTTGATCTCTTTGATCTCCACGACCTCTCCGGCCTGCGAGCCGCAGTCAATTCTGAAGCCCTTCACGTTGCCGGTGTAATCCGGGATCGATGAGAACGGCACTATGACCGTGGTCCATTTTCCGGCGGTGCATTTGAAATTCGTGATCTGCTGAGGGTTGAAATTCGTTTGCGAGCCGGCGATCAGATAAATATACGCCACGGTCGATATCTCAGGCTTGATCGTTATACGCACGGCGTCGTATTTTTCTGTCGAGTAACTGACGCCGCAGTAAAGGAACGGGTCTATCGCCGAAGACACCGTGTACGTGATGACTCCGTTCTTTTTTGTATACTTAGATATATCGTTCGTGCTCCACTTGACGTTTTTCGCGATCAGATCGACGGAATCCTCGTTGTTGCCGGAATCGGGACTGGTGAAATCCTGATCGCGGAAACGGAAATCGTAATAGTAATATCCGATGCGGTTGCTGTTCATTCGTCCGTTCGTGAGAGAATACGCGGAGTTGAAAACAGTTCCCGCGGAATTTACTATGTACGCGTCCATCGTGTTTTCAAAATACGGTTTGCCGTCGGGATTGTAGAGTCCGGCAACGCGTTTGTTGCCTTCTCCGGTCAGATCGTATTTAAGCAGCGATTTCTCGTTTTTGATCAGGAATTCTTTTCTTTCCGCGCCGAGAAACTTACCGCTTACGCCGTCTGCGCGTTCGTTTGCATACGTTATAGTGCTGTTCCAGTCGGCGCCGGAGACGTCGACCGTTTGCGGATTCAGGGGATCGCGATCGGTTTTTTCATAGAACACCGGATCTTCGTCAACTACCGGTTCTTCCGTTACGATATCAGTCACTGTGTCCGTCTCCTTTTCTGTTTCCGTACCCGTCACTTCCGCGGTATCAGACGTATCCGGCGGTATCTCGGTATCGCAGGAAACGACGGAAAGAAGAAGCAGAACAGCGACGGCTGACGTTAGTAATCTTTTCATATTAAACCTCTGCATATTTAGTGACCGGCCCCGGCGCGTCAGCCGAGATTCGCAAAGAACGCGATGACCGGCAATCCGTTGGAGTTATAAAGCTGGGCGTCGTTTGCCGCGATGTGTACCGCGCAGGCGTACGCGATACCGGTATAGTTTCCTTCCGGCAGATAAACTTTAACGGTGTCCTTCGAGATGATCTCGGCCTCGACCGCAGTGAGTTTGGTGATCTTGCCGACCTCGAAGCCGTTGAACCTGCCGTCGCCGCCCTTTGATACGAGCCCTTCGCCTACGTTCTTGAATTTGACCGTCGCGTACGTCTTGTCGTCGGACAGTTTTATCTCGATCGGCTCCGGCGCGAGCGCGTCGTCTGCCGAGCCTATGCCGTACAGATCGGCGAGCACGAGATCCGCGACCCTGTTGCCGAGCGCCTTCTTCTTCGGAGAGTGCATAAAGTTCGGGTCGCTGTCTTCGCCGCCGAGATCGTACGAGGGGATTATCCTCGTGTTTTCCATGCCGAGGTAGGCGTTATACTGCTGCGCTCTGACGTAGCCGGTATTAGCGCTGCCTGTTACGGATTTGATCGTGTAGTCGGAGAGCTGTATGTTGTAGACCGGGAAATCGAATCCCCATCTGTTCCGCAGTTCGGCGAAATACGCCTTAAGGTCGCGGTCGTATTTCTTCGGTGACGGAACGGAGCCGGTGAATCCCTCGCTTTCACCCTGGAAGAACACCATGCCCTTGAATTTTATCCTGATGAACGGATGTATCAGACCGTTGTAGTATTCGGATACGCCGACGCCTCCGCCGACCTTGTAGTTGAATTCGGCGTTCAGCTCCGCAGGCATGAGCTCGCACAGCTTCGAGCCGTTTGCAGCTATGGTGATTATTCCTATCGGGATCCCGGTCTCGTCAGCGAGCCGCTCGCCCAGGAAAAGTCCCAGAAGCGTCGAGTTCGCGCCGGCCTTCTTCGACTCTTTGGTCCACTGGCGCCTTGAGTTGATCAGATCTTCGCGCGGCTCTTTCGCCTCGTCTTTGCGGTTCAGCACGTCGTCCGCGCCCTGATGCAGTATACGCAGGAGCCTGTCTTCATTCGGATCCAAGTCCTTATACGCCTGCGGGATGTCGTTGCCGGTCGCCTCGGCGTTCGACTGACCTCCGATCAGCCACACGTCGCCGACGAGCACGTCGCTGAAAGTCACGGTGTTGCCGCAGCTGTCGTCGATCGTCATCGTCTGAGGCTCGGCGGTGACGGGCTTCGGCGAGAACTTTATCTCCCATTTGCCGTCGACTACCTCGCCGCGCGCCTCGTCGTCCATGAACAGGCCGCGGATCTTGGCGCCTTCCTTGTTAGAGGTGCCCCACACGGTTATCACGGCGTCACGCTGCAGGACCATAAAGTTGCCGAACATCAGCGCGACGGCAAGCTCCGCTTCCTCGTCCGGCGTGACTACGAATTCTTCAAAGGTGACGGGTTCCGTCTCGGGTTCCTGCGTCGTCTCCTCTTCTGTCGTCACCGGCTCGGTAACGGGCTGCGTCGTCTCCTCCGCCGTGGTCTCGGTAACTGCGGGGCCCGTCGTTTCCTCGGGCGTCTCACCCGAGCATCCGGCGATACAGGATACCGTCATTAAAATGATCAGCATCAAAGCCAGTATTCTTTTCATCAAAACCTCCGGGAAACTGTATCGGTAACGTTACAGTGATTTTATCAGTTGTTCGTCGTGCCGTCCCAGGTGCTGACGGCGGTGTCGGTCTTTTCTTCCTCCGTGAACCAGTGCGTTGTGACGCATTTGGAATCGGTGTAGAACTTGACCGCGTCCTTGCCGAGCGTGTGAAGCGCTCCGAAGAACGATTTCTTGTGTCCGCTGAACGGGAACACGCCGACCGGCACCGGGATGCCGACGTTGACGCCGACCATGCCGCCGTGCGTGCGCTTCGCGAATTCTCTCGCAAAATAGCCGTTCTGCGTGTAGATGACGGAGCCGTTCGCGAACGGGTTCTTGTTCATCATGCGCAGGCCGTCTTCAAAGTTCTTGCAGCGCTTGACGCAGAGCACCGGGCCGAATATCTCGTACGTGCCGACGTTCATGTCCTCGGTAACGTGATCGAATATCGTCGGACCGAGATAGAAGCCGTTCTCATATCCGGGAACGGTTACGTTCCTGCCGTCGAGGACGAGCTGCGCGCCCTCCTCGATACCGGCGTTGATCCGGTCGATTATCTGTTGTTTATGCTTTGCCGAATACACGGGACCGAGCTTCGTTTCCTTGTCGTAAGCGGGACCGACCTTGATGTTTTCGGCGAGTTTCTTTATCTCGGCGACGAGCTGATCGGCGATCGACTCCTCGGCGACGACGACCGGCAGCGCCATGCAGCGCTCGCCTGCGCAGCCGTAAGATGCGTTGACGATACCGGCGGCGACTCTCGTCAGCGGCGCGTCGCTCATGACGAGTGCGTGGTTCTTCGCCTCGCACAGCGTCTGTACGCGTTTGCCGTATTTCGAGGCGCGCTCGTAGACGGACAGACCGGTCTTCGTCGAGCCGACGAACGTGACGCCCTTGACGTCCTCGTGCGCGATCATGCGCTCGACCTCGTCTCTGCCGCAGGTGATGACGTTGAGCACGCCGGCGGGCAGACCGGCTTCACGGTAGATTTCGGCGAAGCGCAGCGCCGTCATCGGCGTGGAGCTCGACGCCTTTAGCACCATCGTGTTGCCGCAGGCGATGCAGAGGGGGACCATCCAGCCCATGGGTATCATGGCGGGGAAATTGCACGGAGCGATGCCGAGGAAAACGCCGAGCGATTCACGGTAAAGGACCGTGTCGTAACCGTTCGAGGCGTCCATCAGCGACTCACCCATTATAAGCGACGGCATCGAGATTGCGTGCTCGGTCGCCTCGCGGGCTTTCAGCACGTCGCCCTTCGCTTCCTCCCAGGCTTTGCCGTTCTCGCGCGCGACGCTCATCGTCAGCTCGTCAAGATGCTCGTCGATATAATGCTTCACTTTATGCAGCACCTGGACGCGTTTGAGCACGGGAACGTTGCGCCAGCTCTCGAAAGCCTCGGCGGCGGATCTTATCGCGAGATCGATCTCGTCGGCGGTGCATTTCGGCGCTTCGGCGATGACCTCGCCTCTGCTCGGATCGTAGATCTTGTAGTAATCCGCCGTCTTTGACGGTACGAATTCGTTGTTGATGAACAGATTAAGCTTTTCCATATTCTTCAATAAACTCCTTAAACGGTTTGTGATTCATTACCGCGTCAAGCGTGCCGCGGTCAACTGTTTTCAGTATCTCGTCAAAGCTCTTATGTGTCTGTGTGCTTATGCTGCAAAGCAGGGCTCTCGAAGCCTGCTGACTTTCCGCGCGGTGGAGCGGATATCCGCGTCCGGGCGGATCGAGGAACAGTTTTTCGAAAATGTACTTCAAGTTGATATCTCCCGCCCAGCCGAAGCCTTTGTTGAGCGCGAGAGAAATGCAGTTGCCGCCGTTGATCTGCGAGAACAGCCACGCGTCGAGCGAATCCTGTATCAGACCGCAGAAAACGCCCGGATACTGCATGGCAGACATCAGGAAGCCCTGGCCCGTGCCGCAGCCGCCCACGACGAAATCGGCGGCGCCGGAGTTCAGCGCGATACCCGCCATAAGGCCGGTCTGTATGTAGGTGAGAGCGCCTTCGTCGGCGGTACAGCCGACGTTAAAAATCTCGTTTCCCGTCTGCTGCAGCGCCGAGAGCACCAGCGGGTTTTTGTCTCTTGACGAGACTTCGTTTATAAGTGCGATCCTCATTTTTTACTCTCCTGTATTTTTTTGCGCGAAATACATTTTTCCGCCGCTTTTACTATTTCTTCCGCCGTCAGGCCGAAGCGCTTCTGCAGATAATCCTGCCCTCCGACCTCGCCGAACGATTCCTTCACGCCGACGCGCTCGACCGGCGCGGGCAGCGTCTCCGCAAGAGCCTCGCACACGGCGGCTCCGAGTCCGCCCGTGACTTTGTGGTTCTCCGCCGTAACGATCGCGCCGCATTCGCGCGCCGCCGCTTCGACCGCCTTCGTATCAAGCGGTTTTATTGTGTGCATATCGAGAACTCTTGCGTATATGCCTTTATCGGCGAGCATATCCGCGGCTTTAAGCGCCTCGTATACCATGATGCCGCTCGCTATGATACAGACGTCGCCGCCGTCGGCGAGCTTATTTGCTTTGCCTATGACGAATTCCGCTCCGTCCGGATATATCCGCATCGTTTTCCTGCGCGAGGTGCGCAGATAATGGACGCCGTAGTTATTCACCATATACGATACCGCCGCACCGTACATCGCCGCGTCAGCCGGTTCGATTATCACGGAATCCGGGATGAGCCGCATCAGTCCGATATCTTCAAACGGCATATGCGTGCCGCCGTTCGACGCGGCGGTGACGCCGGGATCGGCGCCGACTATCTTGACGTTCAGTTTCTGATACGCGCACGACAGGAATATCTGGTCGAACACGCGTCTCGTCGCGAACACGCCGAACGCGTGGAAGAACGGGATGAGCCCGGTCTCCGACATACCGGCGCTCATGCCGACGGCGTGAGCCTCCATAATGCCGCAGTTGATGCTCCGTCCGGGAAATTCCTTATAGAACGGCTCCGTTCCGACGGAGTGGCTGACGTCAGCGTCGACGACGATTATTCTACCGTTATTTCTCGCCTCTCTGATAAGCGCCTCGCAGTAAGCGGCGCGCATCTCCTTCGTATCGAGGGCGATCCCGTCAGTCAGTCTGCTCATAAGTCCGCCCCCAGTCTCCTGTCGACCTCGGCTATCGCCTGATCCGCCATTTCCCTGCTTATCACCATGTAGTGGTTGAAGCCGGGTATTTCGGAAAAGCTGCAGCCGTGTCCCTTCTCAGTGTTCATTATCACGGCGGCGGGACAGGTCCCGGCGGCCACAGTCAGCTTGTCGTAAATATCGCATACGTCGTGGCCGTTCGCCTCGAAGGCGTGGATGCCGAACGATTCGAATTTCGCTTTATAGTCGAACGTGCGGCAGATGTCCTTCGTGTAGCCGTCGAGCTGTCTTTTGTTGTTGTCAACGATGATCACGAGATTTGAGATGCCGCGGTGCGCGATGAACTGCACCGCCTCCCAGTTCTGACCCTCCTGGAGCTCGCCGTCGCCCACGATGACGAACACTCTGCCTCCGACGCCCTGTATCTTCTTGCCCATCGCGACGCCTACTCCGAGGGAAAGTCCCTGGCCGAGCGAGCCAGTGCTCAGGTCTATGCCGGTGGTTTTCAGCCGGTCGCAGTGGCTCGGCAGTGACGTGCCGCCGCGGTTGAGCGTTTTAAGCTCTTCAACGTCGAAATAACCTTTATACGCGAGCGTCGCGTAAAGCGCCGGTCCGCAGTGGCCTTTCGACAGGATGAGATAATCACGGTCCGGTCGCCTCGGATCCTTCGGGTCTATATCGAGGATATCCGTATACAGCACGGCGAGTATGTCGCAGATCGACATGCTGCCGCCTATGTGGCCGTAACCCGCCGCCGCGAGCTCTTCGATACAGAGCTTGCGTATCTCTGCGGCGACTTTCATCGTTGTTTTTCTGTCCATATCGTTTTACCGGCTCAGACGGTCTCTTCGCTTATGCCGCCGACGTAGTTGGCTCTCTTGTCCTCCATGTAGGCGGGAACGGGAACGTCCCACCAACCGAAGGCCTTGCCGCCGGAATACGGATATTCGTTCGACACCACGGCGTGTATGAACGCGGGCTTGCCGGCCTTTGTGACCTCGAGCGCGTCCTTAAGCGCCGTTCTGAAGCCCTCTTTGCTTTCGGCTTTGAACGATTTGATATGGAACGCGGACGCGATCTCGGCGAAATCCGGATCGTACTTTTTGCCGTTCTGCTCGAAATCGTTGCCGAACGCGGCTTCGCTGCCGAGCACGTCAATCTGCAGATCCTTTATCGCCATCCAGCCGCTGTTGTCCGCGACCACCACGATTATCGGTATATTGTACTGCGCCATCGTGGACAGCTCCTGCATGACCATCATGAAGTCGCCGTCGCCCACCAGCGCGACGACGGGACGGTCTGGCGCCGCGAGTTTCGCGCCCATTGCCGCCGGGAACGCCCAGCCCATCGTCGAGAAGCCGCCCGTAGTGAGGTTGCAGTCCGGTTTCTTGTAGCAGTATTCCTGGAACAGCTGCGCCTGCGTGTTGCCGGACGAGGTGGCGATTATCGTATCGTCGGGAAGCTCGTTGTTCATCACGCCTATCATCTTCGATATCGTAAGCTTCCTCGTTCCGCCTTTCCGGTTGCTTTCAACGTATTCGAACCACTTTTTGCGCAGTTCCTTTATCTCTTCAAGGTAGGCCTTGTTGACCTCGAAATCTCCGAAGTTCTCGAGTATCTTTTCCGCGGCGTCCTTTGCGTTTGCGATTATTCCGATATCCGCCTTGTAGTTCTTGCCCACTTCGTGCGAGTCGATATCGACCTGGATCAGCTTGGTGTCCGGGAAATTGAACGCGACGCCTTTTCTGTACGAGCACGTCGTCTCGTCGGCAAAGCGCGTGCCGAGCGCGAGTATGACGTCGGCGGTCGACGCGATCTTCAGACCGATCTCGGTGCCCTTCGATCCGGTGTGGAAGCAGTACTGCGGATGAGTTTCCGCAACGGTGCCCTTTGCCGCGAGCGTCGTTATGATGCCGGCGCCCCATTTTTCCGCGAGCTTCACGATAAGCTCGCCCGCGCCCGAGTTCATTGCGCCGCCGCCCGCGAGGATCACGGGACGTTTCGCGGTCTTCATGAGCGCGACCGCCTTTT
The DNA here is from genome assembly GCA_017958705.1 of Clostridia bacterium. Lineage (GTDB taxonomy): Bacteria > Bacillota > Clostridia > Oscillospirales > CAG-272 > UBA1248. The sequence continues at coordinate 699 of JAGDCE010000022.1, read as the reverse complement.
TTACCGCCTCGATATCCGCGGACGGGCTGAAGGACGGCTCCGCGGAAGACGGGGTCACGCCGTATTCGGCGTATTCGGACTGGACGTCCATCGGCAGCGAGATAACGCACGGGCCTTTTCTGCCGCCGGTCATCTCACGGAAAGCGTTGCCGACTATACGCGACAGCTGTCTCGCCGATTCGGCGCGCCAGACGCGCTTCGACAGCGGCTCGAGGCTTCTTAAAATATTGCTGTCTTTATAACGTTCGAGCTCCTGCAGGACGCCGACACCGCTCATATGTACGTGCGTATCGCCGCAGAACGCGAGGAACGCCGTGGAATCGGCGTACGCCGTTCCCAGACCTATACCGAGGTTGAGCGTGCCGGGACCTATAGACGCGAAAACGGCGAGCGGTTCTTTCTTTACTCTGAAGTATCCGTCCGCGATCGCGGTCGCCGCCTGTTCGTGTTTGACCTGTATGTACTTTATATTGCCATGTTTCTCTTCTTTTCTGATAGCGTCGAACAGACCGAGCACGCCGTGGCAGGGAATACCGAGGATATAAGGCACTCCCTCCGCCGTAAGCTTCTTTACGATGATTTCTCCGCCGGTTAGTTTCATAATGGCCTCCTTTATTAAACCTTATTTTTATTATAATCTCTTTAAATGAATTTGTCAATGATAAAAATCGCAATAATGTAAAAAATAAGGCCGCAATA
>JAGDCE010000231.1 GCA_017958705.1 Clostridia bacterium | reverse complement strand
TACGCCGCCGATCAGGGCGTGGGCGTCCGCAGGGACGGCTACGGCATAGTGCCTCCCTGTTCGGGCGACGAACTCCTGTGGAGCGTCAACAAGGCGCTTACCGTGCTCGAAATGCCCGGCGGATATATCGCTCAAAAAGGTATCGATTCCGAATGGCTCAAGCAGACGCTCGACGAAAACCGCGCGTGTTACGTCCCCATTGGCGCGTACACCGACAGTATGGATATGATGAACGATCTCGGCGAAGCCATGCTGGAAGTCACGAACTCCATAGGATATCATTTCGTGCTCGAAGACGCGACGTTTTCAAGCAATCTCGGTATCGGCGAAGACGGTATGATCCAAATGCGCTGGACAAACGACGGCAACGCTAAGCTTTTCGACAAAGCAACTTTCAAACTCGCGCTGCTCGATGAAAAAGACAGAGTCGTGGCGGAATGCACGCTCGACGGCGTCGATCCGACCGAATGGATCTGCAAGCGCGACCTGTATTCCGAAAACGAGACCAACCACGAAGAATCCGCTTTCAGGTTCGACGTGGAGCCCGGCACCTATAAGCTGGCGTTCGGCATATTCTCGGGGCTCACCGGAACGCCGGATATCAAGGTCGGCAATCAGGGTATCACCAAAAAGGGATGGTACGTCATCTACGACGGATTCGCCGAAAGCGCCGCAGAGCCTTCTCTTGCGAAAATCAGCGAGGACACGTATTTATACGACGCCGGCAGGAACGTCGAAAAGAACGCGCTTCAGATCAGCTACGGCGCGTATAAGGCGCAGAGCGCGGAAATACTCGTTTCAAATGACGGCAACAGCTTCGCCGACGGCGAAAGCGGAAGGTTTTTCATGATACGTCTCGAAGGAGCGGAAAAGAATTATACCGCAGAAAAGACGAATCTGTTTTCGACAGAACCGAAAAGCGCGGACGACTGCATAACCTTTGAAAACGGCGTTATCAAAGCGGAAGCCAAGAAAGACGCGCTTTTGCGGTATAAGATATTACAAGGCTTGGAAGTGGGCGGCAGCGGAGTTTATACGATCACGTTCAAAGCCAAAGCGACCGCCGAAAGCGCGCTGCAGATGAGGATAGATTTTGAAACGCGCGGTTCACGCGACCATAAAGCCGGCGCCGGATGGTGGGAGACCACGGTCGACAGGAAAGCAAATATCGAAATCATCGCCGACGGTGAATGGCACGAATACGAAAAGGAGATCGATCTGGATTACCACGGCTGCATAGAGATAGCCAATTCAAACGTGGTGTTCGTCTCGCGCGCCGGATATTCCATTGAAGTCGAAAACTTTTCCGTGACCAAAAAGGGCGATGAGTCCGGCGAGCTCTGTTACGCCGCGTATTATCCCGAAAAAACAGCTGTAATCGAAAGTATAACGATCAGTATATCCTAACAAAAGGATAAAAAGTTTTATAAAAGCAAGAGTCACCCGCGCGGCCAATAACCGCACGGGTGACTTTTTGTCATATATATGACACTTGCTCGCTGTTCGCCGTTCAATTGTGATTGCAGAAACAATGATTTAACGATTAATAGTTTCTGCTTAGGCTCATTTTATCCCGAGAAAACGAAAAAGTTGTTTTCAGGTTCAGACGGTCGATGCAAGAATCCCGTTCATCTAATCTTTTTCACTTCAAGCGTCGGAACGTTGTTTATACGGAGTTCGTTGATCAAGGTCTCTTCGGAATCGATTTGCGCGCAGTCGGCTATGATCCAGTAAGAGACGTACGAAACCACTCCTTCTATGCCTGAGCTGTATGTTACCCATATGGGATATCCGCTTTCAAAAACAAAGACCAAGATCGTTTTTTCTTTCAACGTTTCGTGTTTTATGCTTCCGCTGTCGGTAAACACGCCGGTAAACGCCATCGCAGACGTACCTTTGCTCGAATTGATCAGAGAAGGCAAAGACCCGTAAACCTGCGCGATGATCTTGTTCTGAAGATTTTCGGAAAGACCGTCATATTCCTCAAAACGGTCGGTAATAATGCCGAGCGCTTTCTCCGGATCGAACGATATTTCGTAAATCGCTTTGTATCCGGCGACGTTTTCGCCGCTCACGACGTCGATCATTTCGGGATCGTTCAGCATGGCGGACGCGCTTATCAGATTTCTGTAAGTCTCGCTGCACACGGCTTCTTTCATCCGCGCGGCGGATTCCAGCCCGGCTTCGATCAGCATATCGTCGACGTTATTTGAACCGCATCCGGTCAAAAGCGCCGCAAAAGCCGTTAATACACATAAAACAATTATCAAAACAGAAAGCCTTTTCATATTTGCGATCTCCTTTTTTGCGATCTTTTTTTCAGTGACAAAACTCCCGAATCGCCGGGTCCTTATTTATTATATCAAGATTCTGCGAATAAGTCAACCCGGGAGAAAGGGAAGTTTGCGACAGAGCGTGAGTCAGCCGTTATTGCCGTCATTCATATGCTCTTTTGTCGTGTTTATCGAAGCTATCAGGATACGGCGTATGGTTCCGCACTGATTATACAGTTCTTTTGCCGTTTCTCTGTCGATTATTTCAGATTTAACAAACAGTTCAAGCCAGTATTCCGTTTCATAGCACTCTTTTAAGGCG
>JAGDCE010000230.1 GCA_017958705.1 Clostridia bacterium | reverse complement strand
CCCCCAAACCCCCGCCTCCCCCCAACATCCGTTGGGGCTTTTTTGCAGTAAGGCGGGGGCTTGCTCCCGCCGCCCCCCGGGGCACCGAGTCGTCGAGGGCGCCGACCCGTACAGGCCGGCTGTGTGCCCCATCAGAGATGGGAGGGGAACAGGGGGTTTGGGGGTGGCGAGGCGTATGCCGAGCCGTGAGGGGCGGGAGACCCCCAAGGAATGTCGCGCAGCGACTCCTAACAAAAAAAGCACGGAGCCCCGGAGGCTCCGTGCTTTTTTCAATTTTCAGAATCGATATTCCGGGAACGTCATATTTCCTTTTGCTTCGATCCCCGTATATCCGTCGGTAAGAAGGTCACAGCAGAAGCGGAGCGACCCGTCGTAAAGAACGGCTGTCACAACGTCTTTGTTCGCGCCTTTATACATCAGAAATACGAATCCGCGCGTACCGTCGGGATCCTGTATCGCGACAAGCGCCGCGGCTTCGCTGAATTCCGGATTCTCACGGTTTATCATCACGACGAACAGCTCGCTGCCGAACCCTGCAATCTCGTCGTACGTCAGACCGTTTTTGAGCGCAGTCCTAAGCGCCTCTGTCGTCATCGGGGCGTTCGATTTCGTTCCGAAACCGTCCGTATAACCGTTGAACGATATGAGCGACATCGGTCTGTATTGATTTGAAGCGAACGCCGACAGCGCGAGGCTCGTCAGATCCGAGAACACGTATTCGGGGACTTTATAAACGGACTCGTAATTGACGCGGACGTAACAGTTGCCTTTTTTATCCTTCGCCGCGACCAACTCAATGTTGGTATTCGTCCGTATCTTACCGTAGACCGTGTATTCGGCGTCGGCAAGCATTTTCGTCTTCTGTCTGCCGCAGGCGGCGAATTCAGCCATGAATTCCACGAATTTTGCTTTGAATTCCTTGCTGTAGGTCTCTGTACCGAAGCCTCTGCAGAACGCGTAGAAGAAGCTGATCTTACTTGCGCTCTCCGCGGCGAATATGTAGTCTTTTACTTTTTCATCTGAAAACTCGCCGTTTTCATAGAATATTGCGTAATCGATATCCGCGGCGGACGTCTTCATCCGATTTTTCTGCAGAAACGCCCTTGTCTCCGACTCGGTCGATTTTAGTTTTCTTCTCTCGTATTTCCCGGGAGAGTAAGACAGCAGTCTTACGTAACTGCGGTCTTTACCTTCAAAATACGCGGAAAACGTGTTGTCTCTGTAGTCTTCGACAAATACGCGTTTTGTGCCGTTGTCACGGGCGTCGATATAAAGCGCGATGAATCCGTCGCCTTCCGTTACGGTGAAACCGAAATCGTTTTTCGGATATTTTTCTTGCAGCAGCGTCACGGCTTCTTTGATTGACGACGGTTTGTCATTTTTAAGCGTGAGACTGACCGCGTTGTGATTGCTCGTTTCGGCAGGTTGTTCGGGATCGCCGGGATCCGCCGCCGGTTTTTCCGTCGTCGTATAAAGAAGCAGTATCACGCCGTCCTTTTCCTGCAGCATGAAGTTGAACAGTATCGACTCGCTCATTGCCGTGATCTCGCCGGCGAACGCTTCGTCAAGCGCGATATCGAATTCGCCGCCTGACAGATCTCTTCTTTTGATGCATCCGGCGCCGAGCTCGTAGGTGAAAACGCTTTCTCCGTCCTCCGAGACGTACGAAGCGCAGATCTGCGCGCCGACCGGCGAAAGCTTGCCGTCAAAAGCGTCGCCGCGATACAGAACGCCGTCCCTCACGTCCCAGTAATACGTCCCCGCGGGCACGTTGATCTCTTTTCCTTCGGTGAGGTCGTAGAGGTGATGTACGGATTCGCCGTCCCTTGTAAGCAGCAGTCCGGCGCCGTAACGCAGGACCTTGCCCTCGCACTCGGTGACGGTCTTGCCGCCCACGTCCGACGCGATGAACCGGCAGTGCTCCGAATCGAAATCATTCGTCGATTCGTAATATTTCAGCGCGTTGAGTACGAACTTTCCGTCCGGCGTGATCCTGCTCAGCATGAACGTCGGATAATCCCCGGAAACGTTTTTGACGCCGCCGGTCAACGTATCGATAACGTAAACGTCGTCGAAATCGACGTCCATCGGCCTGTACGCGTGAGATACGACGTAGCGAAAATCGCCGCTTGCCGCGAGCGTATCGAAATCGTTTTCCGACGGTGCGGGGATCTCGGTCAGCACGTCTGTTTTGACGTCGTAGATATAACGGCGTACGATCTTTGCGTCTTTATCGTTCCATACGGCGAACAGGAGAGTTTCGGGCGTTGAAATATGATCTATTATGATCCTGTCGTCCGCGTTCTGAAGGATCGCGTCCGACTTCTCTTTCAAAATGCACTCACCGCAGATGAATTCGTCTTCGACCGTATCGTAGATCAGACAGCCGTGACCGGCGTGCTGTGAATCCGGATTCGCGGAGGTCAGATTGATGTATCTCGCACCGGTGACGCGGTTGATTTTCGCCTCGTTTATACCGGCTACGCATCTGTTGAAGTATCCGTTTCCGCCCGCTGATTCGCTCAAAGACGACGCCGAGACGGTATACACCGTCATATTGAATATCGGATCCTCCGGGACGGTTTCCTGCGGATCCGTCTGAGGATCGGCCTGCGCGTCGGTCTGCGCGTCGGTCCGAGCCTCGCCGTTCTTCTCCGTTTCTTTTACGGTGCCGGCGGGGGCTTCGGCAACGGCAGGTCCGGTGCCGTCCGTGATCGGATCGGTAACACTGTCGCCGCCCGACGGCACGGCGCCGCGGCGCATCACCGCGAACACGGACGCCGCGATCAGAACGAGCGCGAGCGACGCGGCTATCGCGCCGATCAGCGCGGTCCTGTTAAGGCCGCGCGCCGTCTTTTTTCCGTCTTCTTTCAATGAAAACGACGGCTCAAACGACGGGTTTTCTTCTTTTCTGAGCATTTGATCGAGTTTTTCGTCAGTTATTCTCATTTTCAAGCTCCTTTTTAAGCAGTTCTTTCGCTTTATGCAAACGTGATTTCACGGTGCCCTTCGGGATCCCGAGTATGCGCGCCGCGGCCGATTCGTCGAGCTCGCGGAAATAGACCGTCTGGACGACTTCTCTGTATTTATCGGGCAGAGACCTTACGGCGCGGTAAAGCGCTTCATACCCGCCGCGGTCTTCCCCGCTGTCGGCTATATTTTCCATGTACTGCCGCATCCCGGCTTCTTCAATGCTCACTTCGCCGCGGCGCCTGATCTTTCTTAACATATCCCGATAGACGCTCAAAGCCGTTTTATATAAATAAGACGTCACGGCTTTTTTGTCTTTCGCGGGTATGTCTTTTTTTAAAAGCCTCAAACAGACTTCCTGAAAGATCTCGTCGGCTGTGTGAACGTTTTTGCCGAGTGAAT
>JAGDCE010000229.1 GCA_017958705.1 Clostridia bacterium | reverse complement strand
CCGCTGACGGAAGGCTTCGTCAGTTTCGACGCGGGCGACCTGTCTGTGCCGGAAAAGCTGTGCGGCGACGGAAAACTCGCCGCGGTGATGAGAGAGTGCATCCAGGGAGAGGGCGGCGTGATACCGCTCGGGACAGGCTTCGTCAAAGCTCTCGCCGCGTTCTGCGAAGATAACGACGTGCTGCTGATCGTTGACGAGGTGCAGACCGGCAACGGCAGGACCGGAAAGCTCTACGCGTACATGAATTACGGCATAACGCCGGATATAGTGTCGACCGCGAAAGGGCTCGGAGGCGGACTTCCGATCGGCGCCGCCCTGCTCGGGCAAAAATGCGAGAACGTTTTCTCATACGGCGATCACGGCTCCACCTTCGGCGGAAACCCGGTCTCGTGCGCGGCGGCGCTCAGCGTCCTGTCGCGGCTCGACGACGCGTTCCTTGCTGAGGTGTGCAGAAAAAGCGCGTACGTTTTTGAAGCGCTGAGCGGCGCGCCGGGCGTCGAGGACGTCGCCGGCATGGGGCTCATGATCGGCATAAAGACGAAAAAAGCGGCGGCGCAGGTCGTCAAGGAATGCCTCGAAAAAGGCGTTTTGTGCCTGACGGCGAAGGACAAAGTACGGCTTCTGCCGGCGCTGAACATCGACGACGGCGTGCTGAAGACAGCGATCGGGATAATAAAAGAGGTCTGTGCCGGCGGATCACAGGGCTGATCCGGGACGGCGCGGGCGCCTACGGAGCGTTTTTCATGAAAAAAGCTTATCTTGTTTTAAATAACGGCGAGGTCTTTGAGGGATACAAGATCGGCGCGGACACGGAAAGCATCGGCGAGGTCGTTTTCACCACCGGAATGGTCGGTTATCTCGAAACGCTGACCGATCCGTCGTACGCCGGGCAGATCGTCGTCCAGACCTTTCCGCTCATAGGCAATTACGGCGTGATCCCGCGGGATTTCGAAGGGGCGTGCGCCGTAAAAGGCTACGTCGTGCGGACGCTTTGCGATACGCCGTCGAATTTCCGCTCGGAATACGGGCTCGACAGGTTCCTTAAAGAAAACGGCGTCTGCGGCATCTGCGGCGTCGACACTCGCAGACTGACGCGTATCCTGCGCGAGCAGGGCGTCATGAACGGCATGATCAGCGACAGCCCGGCGCCTTCCGCGTCGGATATTGAAAATTACCGCGTCACGGGCGTAGTTGAGCAGGTATCGTCAGAATGCCGGCGTACCCTGCCCGCAAGCGGCGATGAAAAATACAGCGTCGCGCTGATAGATTACGGCGCGAAGAAGAGCATCGCGGCGTGTCTGTGCGAACGGGGCTGCCGCGTCACGGTCTTCCCGGCTGACACGCCCGCCGAGGTGATCCTCGGCGCCGATCCGGACGGAATAATGCTGTCCAACGGCCCGGGCGACCCGGCGGAGGACCTGTATCAGATAGAGCAGATCAAAAAACTCATCGGCAAAAAGCCGCTGTTCGGCATCTGTCTCGGCCATCAGCTGACGGCGCTCGCGCTCGGCGGCAGGACGGAAAAGCTGAAATACGGTCATCACGGCGTAAACCAGCCGGTCAAACAGACAGACGGCAGCCGCACGTATATAACGAGTCAGAACCACAATTACGAGGTGATCGCCGAAACGCTCGCCGGTACGGGCGTCGAAAGCTTCGTCAACGCGAACGACGGAAGCTGCGAGGGTATGGAATACGGCGAGCTGAACGCTTTTACCGTTCAGTTCCACCCGGAGGCTAATGGAGGCCCGCACGACACCGCGTTCCTCTT
>JAGDCE010000228.1 GCA_017958705.1 Clostridia bacterium | reverse complement strand
TTTTTTTAAATTAGCACTTGACAAAACAATAATATTGTGATATAATTCAACACGCACTTGAAATCGGGGTGTGGCTCAGTTTGGTAGAGCGCTTGGTTCGGGACCAAGAGGCCGGAAGTTCAAATCTTCTCACTCCGACCAGAAAAATCCTCGTCTTCTGACGAGGATTTTTCAACTTGATCCACCCTTGAAATGCGGTCGGATGACCGGTCGATCGTAAGATTAAAAGAAAATGATTAAAAAAACACGTGAAACGTTCGCCGGAAAACTCCCGGCTCAGACGGTACCGATATGCAAGAAAGCGGGAAAAGCCGTGAAAAAAAGCGGTTCAAGCAAAAAACGGGGCACAGGCCGCCCGAAAACGTTTTTTGCGTTTCTGCTCTGCGCGGCTGTAATGCTTATGTCCGGATGCGACGCCGTGACGGTCGGGACTACGGATACCGTGACGGACACAGATGCTCCGGCGTCTTATGCGGAGGAGACCGGAAAACAAGGATCGCCGGAGACAGCTCCGGTATTTTCGGCGTCCGGCGGACTGTACGGCGAAGGTTTTGAATTATCTCTTTCCCTGCCGGAGAGCTCGCCCGAGGGTGCGTATATAGCTTATACGGAAAACGGTGACGAGCCTGGGCCGGATTCGGAAAAATACGGCGGCACGATCGCTGTGACAAAGACAAAAACCGTCCGCGCGGCTTTGTTTTCGGCCGATGACGAAATACTCGGACGAATAGTTACGAACACATACGTTATAAACGAGCCGTCGGCGCTGCGCACCGTGGCGCTTGCAGTCGACACAGACGATCTTTATTCAAAGGACAGAGGTATCTTATCAAACCGCGACGGCTCCGGCGCCGAATGGGAGCGTCCCGTCAGCGTTGAGATATATGAACCTGACGGTACGGCACTTATCCGTCAGGACGCGGGCATAAGACTTGCGGGTTCCGGATCGCGGTCGTTCGATCCGGCGTCGCTGCGAATCATAGCCCGCAGCTATGAAAAATCCGGGGCGGACGGCGAAAAATACGGAGGCGGCGGCAAATTCCGCGCGGATCTGTTCGGAGACGGCTTTACGGAATACGACAGGTTCCTGCTCCGCAACGGCGGCAACGATTCACCGTATCAGGCGCGCGATAAATTCCTGCGTATGAATCTTCTCCGCGACTGCATATCGAACGAATACTGTCACGGTCTCAGCGAACGGCTCGGTATATCGGTATTCGCGCAGAGATGCGTTCCCGTCCGCGTATATCTGAACGGTGAATACTACGGCATGTCGATAATGAAAGAGGATTTTGACGAGCGGCTGATATCGGAAAGATACGGGCTCGACAAAAATTCCGTGACCGTTATCAAAGGCAAAAAACTCTTTTATCAGCTTGAATCGGGCGACGACGCCGAACTTGACGAATGGCTTTCATTATGCGGATACGCGGCGGATAACGCTCTGTCGGACAGCTTCGGTGAGGCGTATGAATACGTATCCGGTCAGATAGACGTCGACAACGCGGCGGCGTATTTAGCCGTGATGCTTTATCTGTGCAACACCGACTGGCCGCAGAACAACGCCATGGTGTGGCGCTTTACCGGAGGGCAGACGGACGGCGCGTTCTCCGACGGGAAATGGCGTTTTGTCATACGCGATATGGACCTTTGCTTCGCTTTGCACGACGAGCCGTCCCGCGTATCGAACACCACGTACACGATGGCGGACACGGATACGTTTTACCGCCTTCTCGTGTTTTACCGTGAAGGAAAAGGGTATGACTACGACAAATCGCTCGGGTTTTACGGCGATGATATGAAGCTGCAGGGGCTGTTTGATTTTCTGCTCAGATCCGCTGATTTCAGGCAAAGATTTGAAAAGATATGCGATACCCTCTGCACAACGGAAGAAGCTGAGCGTATGAGGAACACAGCGGAAGCGGTGCAAACGCTCTGCCGGACCGAGATAAAACGCCATATCGACGTTTGGAAAAGCGCGGGAAAAATATACGGCGCGTACAGCTATTCAAACTGGGAGCGCTCGTTTGAAGATATTGAAGAATTCATATCCGACAGGCCCGCATATTTCAGAAAATATCAAAACGATACGATGAAATATTATGAAAACTGAGTAATGAGAGGTAATCATGAAAAAAGCAATAGCAGCGATACTTGTTTTGTCCTTTGCGCTGGCGATCTTCACATCGGCGAAAAGCAGCGAATACGAGCTTCAGATTAAGCCCGACGGCGTAGTCATAGACGGCGTTATGTCCGGCGGAGAGTGGGACGGAGCCGTAAAAATATCTCTTGATAAGGAAAACACCGGAATGTGGGCGAACTTCTATGATGAGAACAGCCGCCTTCCGCTTTACGCGTATTTCTATTACGGAGACGACGGGATATATGCCGCCGCCGATATATACGATAACGACGTGGATACGGAAAATATGCACGACTGTTTCGAGCTCGCGTTCAATCCCGGCGGACTTATACCGGACAAAGACACCCTTGAAGGGCTTTTCTTCACATTCTGGCTTGACGGCGATAAGATCCTGATGAAGCGTCACAACAGATTCGACGGTGACCAGACCGGCGAATTTGAGGATGATGCGGTCTGTAAATACGCGATGACCGATCACGGCTACACCGTTGAGACGCTTATAAAATGGGAATGGCTGACGCTTTCCGACCGCCCCGTACTCGACGCGAAAACCGGAAAATACAAGACTGACGTACTGAGCGGGTTCGATTATTCGGCGGAAGGCGCGTTCACGTATGCGATAGTCTGTTATCTGAACGGCAACGGAGGCGACGGATCGCCGTACAGATGCGTCTACAGGACCGTCACCGATCCGGCGCTCGCCGGCAATTTCTCCACCGCAACGTACGATATTAAATTCACCTTTGCAAAAGCGGAGGTGACCGTGACGGAGCCCGATACCGAACCGGCGACCGAACCCGCACAGACCCCGGATACGGAGCAGACGACGGATAACGTCACGACCGAAACTGAACAGACGTCCGCCGGAGGCGGCGCTGTAAAGGTGATCGTTCCCGTGCTTATATGCGTCGCAGCGGCAGCCGCGGCCGTCGCTGCAGTTGTCATCATTAAACGCAGACGGTCGAAATAAAAGCGGTTAATCGAATGATTGCCGACAGATCCCGAATATCTGTGAAAAACAAACCGCATATCCTGTAATACACGGGATATGCGGCTTTTTTATTTTATAAATGATCGTATCAGCGTGCCTGAACTGCGATCCGGTTATTGATTTCTTTTTCTGCTTTTACGCCTTTTGCCGGGCTCAAAGCGGAAGACGGCGGCGGAGAGCGGGGCGAGGTCGACGCAGATGCTCTGATCGAAACCGTCGCAGGGGATATCCTCGCTTTCCGCGGCGGGCCTGTTCGACGGGTAAGACGCGAACGCCTCAACATAAGCGCCCGGCTCCGGCACGCCGAAGCGGTAGCCGTTATGAGCGACGGCGGAGAAGTTGAAAGCGCAGACCAGAAAATCCTTATTTGCCGCCATACGGATGAACACGGCGGTGTTGCTGTCCTTGTCGTCCGCCTTTATCCACCTGAACCCGTCCCACGACAGATCCCTCTCCCACAGCTGCGGGGAGGCGAGATAGAAGTGGTTGAGCGCTTCCGTATAGTTCTGCAGGTCCCTGTGTTTTTCAAAATCCGTCATGAACCATTCAAGCGACGAATTGTGGTCCCACTCGCGGAACTGACCGTACTCCGAGCCCATGAACAGCAGTTTTTTGCCGGGGTGGCACATCATATAAGCGAGAAAACAGCGTATGCCGTCGAATTTCTGGTCGTAGCTGCCGAACATCTTGTTTATCAGCGAGCCTTTGCCGTGGACCACCTCGTCGTGAGATATAGCGAGTATGTAGTTTTCGGAAAACGCGTACATCAGAGAAAACGTGATGCAATTATGCTCGTACGATCTGAAAACGGGGTCCGTGCGCAGGTATCTGAACATATCGTTCATGAAACCCATGTCCCACTTGAAATTGAACCCGATACCGCCCGCGTACACCGGTTTCGTCAGCATCGGCCAGTCGGACGACTCCTCCGCTATCATCAGAACGTCGTCGTGCTGTCTGAATATCTCCGTGTTAAGCTTCTTGAAAAACGCGATCGCCTCGTAGTTTTTGTTCGAGCCGTCCGGCGCCGGATTCCATTCGCCGGGCATACGGTCGAAATCGAGGTAAAGCATCGCGGCAACGGCGTCCACGCGGAGACCGTCTATATGGTATTCGTTGAGCCAGTAAAGCGCGTTCGATACGAGGAAACACTGCACCTCCTCGCGCCCGACGTCGAAGAACCGCGTGCCCCAGACCTTGTGTTCCTTCCGGTCGTCGCCCTGGTATTCGTAGCACATACCGCCGTCGAAATCAGCCAGTCCGTGCGCGTCCTTTGAAAAGTGTGCCGGTACCCAGTCAAGTATCACGCCGACGCCCGCCTTGTGGAATTCGTTGACGAAATACATGAAATCCGCGGGCTCTCCGAAGCGCGACGTCGGCGCGTAAAAGCCGCATATCTGATATCCCCAGCAGTCGTCGAGCGGGTGCTCCGCGACCGGAAGAAGCTCGATATGCGTGTATCCCATACGTGTGACGTAAGGCACGAGAAAATCCGCGAGCTCCCGGTATGAGCAGTACGTTCCGTCGGCGTGCCGCAGGACCGATCCGAGATGCACCTCGTAAATGTTTATCGGCGCGGAGTACGGAGGTCTGCCCTCCGCCGCTTCCATCGCGGCGGCGCGGGACGCCATCCATGCGCCGTCCTCCCAGGCAAAATCCGGCAGCTCATACAGATAAGAAGCCGTCTCTTTATGCGTGCCGTCAAAAACGGCGTATGGGTCGGCTTTGAAGACCGCTCTGCCGTCTTTTACGAGCATATATTTGTATCTGGTCCTGTTGTGATTATCGAAGTTTATACCGGTATAAAGCTCCCATACGCCGCGGTCGGATATTTTATTCATCGGCATGTCCGCCCGCCAGCCGTTGAAGTCGCCCGTTACGTACACGGCGTCCGCGTTCGGCGCCCACGTGCGGAAAACGGTGCCGCCGTCATATCTGTGCGCTCCGAAAAATTCGTATGCCCTGTAATACGTTCCTGTATGGAAAAGGTATAATTCATTACTGTGATCCCGCACCGTGATATCCTCCTTATATCCTTGTTTACATATTATATCGTATAATTGCACTAATTTCTTTTTTTTCTTCATATCTTATTTGTTAATTTTTATTATTTCTGTCTTGACAAAACACAAATGTAGTATATAATAAGTATTACGGTATCAGGCTGTCATAAACAAGCCGCGTACCGCAAACACAAAAATCTAAATCTCCGATCAGGACAACAGGAGATAAAAAAGAAGGAGAAAAGACCATGAAAAAAATTTTAGTAATGCTGCTTGCCGCCGTACTCGTATTTTCGCTGGCGGCCTGCGCATCGTCTTCACCGCTTAAAGACGACACTCACGAGCTGTGGGTAGCGCACGGCCAGTATCTGCTTGCAGACGGCACGCAGAACAGCTGGGACGGCAAAGACGCGTCGCTTTATGAAGCGTCCGCTCTGAAAGCCATATCGCTCAAAGACGTAAAGGGCATCAGCGAAGAGCTGTACAACACCCTTTCCGGCAAAAAGATCAAGTATCTGTAGACGATCGACCTTATCTTCGGGACCAATGATGCCGGCTGGCCGACCAACTTCCTGAAGGACGGCGTC
>JAGDCE010000227.1 GCA_017958705.1 Clostridia bacterium | reverse complement strand
TGGTGTCATCAGTGTTTTACAGGATTTGATCATGTCACTTTTTCGCAGGGGAAAACGGCGAATGAAAGAATCTTAAAGAAACAAGTATATGGCATCAACTTAAAACAAGATTTCAATAATGCATTTGAATGGAATGAAACGCTGACCGAAGTTTTTCGGACTATATCGAAAAATAAAGACTTACTGGGATATTCGTTTGACGAATGAGGAAAACGGACCATATTTCAGCATAAAAGAGAAGTCAATAAACCCGCTGCGGCATCTTGAAGTGCCGCAGCGGGTTTGTATCATATCAGCTAAATTGCTCGCGTACGCTCGCAGCTAAATTGAAGCCCTCCGGCTTCAGCTAAATTAAATTTGCCTGTTTTAGCTCGGCGCAGCCGAATTTAGCTTGCGAAGCAAATTTAGCTGACCGAAGGTCAATTCAGCTCGCCGTCAGGCGAATTTAGCTTGGTAGCGGGCAGTCTCAGTTGCTGTTCGTGAGTATGCTTTCGGTCAGATCGTCGTCATCGGTCTTCGGGGCGTCGGCTATTACAGGGTCAAGCAGATAGTCGAACAGGTCTTCGCCTATACGGGCTCTTGCCTTTGCGACGTATTCGGCTTCTTTGTCCGTATCCATCGCCATGAAAGCGTAGTAATCCGGCTTCGGTTCGCCGTTATAGCGGATCAGACCGAGATTGAGCCCGAATTCACCCGGGTTGTCCACGCTGCTGTGATGCGTGAACATATCGACCGTCTTCATCTTTCTCGCCTTCATGTAAGCGAGCACGACGCCGGCTTCGCCGTCAAGCTCCGAATGACGAGCGAGAGGACCGGTCATCGAGTTGAAGCCCTGCTCGCTGAAAACTATGCGGCGCGGCTTGCCGTTGTAAAGAAACCGCTTCTGCGAGAGGAACGCTTCGAGTACTTCCATGTTCCGGAAAGATATGTGCGGCGTGTTGAAGGTGAAATTCGCCGCGCGGTCGTGCCAGAAATCCGGCCAGAAAAGGTTTTCGGGGTACGGATGATAAGCGACGTGCCAGTCGAAATCGCCGTCCGCCGCCGTCTGCGCCGCGAGCTGTTCGATACATTCCTTCGCCGTGTAGAACCGCAGCGGACTGCCCGGAGTCGCGATGCTCCAGTTGTTCGTAAGCGATATGTAGACTCTGAAATGACTGCAGTATTTTCTTCCTATCTGCCAGGCGAGCCTCATCGCCTCGGAATATTCGGAGATGTATTCCGTGCAGGTCATGTCACCGGCGTTGCCCCAGATCCCCTGCTGGTCAATCTCGTTGCCTATGATAGCGCCGACGGCTCTGCCGTATTTGTTGTCGGGGCGAGTATAACGGCTCACGAGAAATTCCACGAACGCCGCGTAATACGCGAGACCGTCCTCGGAGCGGAGGTTGAACGCGCTTATCAGCGCCGATGAGTTGGGCTCGTCGTATTTCGGGTGCAGACATGCGTCTAGCAGCGCGCGCTCGCCGCGGCTGCCGAAGCCCTTCGAGGAGTTGAGCAGTATGAACGTGCTGTGATCGTACGCGCGCATATATTCGTCGAGCCGTTTTACCGCGTCGCCTCTGAACCAGTACGATCTGCCGTCGCGGACGAACTCGATCGAGTCGTTGTCCGGCGTGAGCGTCATCAGTCCGGGGAGGCTCACGTCAGGTCTGCCCTGTTCGACGCCGAACATCTTTTTCTGCATATGCGGCGACGCGTTGATCGCCTTTATGTATTTGTGCGCCGGGTACGGCGTGTTGTTTTCTGCGATGTCCGGGCTTATCTGCGTGACGTAGCGCACGCCTTCCGCGCGGTCCTTGCCGACGTAAACCGTAAAACGGGAGAAAAGCGAGTCGCGGCCGTCGCCGGAGAAGCGGGGAAGCGACAGCTTCCCGTCCTTGAATTCGCATCCTTTGAGCGAATAAGTCGTCCCGCCCTGTACGACGGGAGAGGATTCTCGCAGCGTCACAGCGCCGTCGCCGTCCGCGTATAAAGTCACGTATTTTTCGTCCGCCGTAATTTTCAGTATCTTCATTTTGCCGTATCCTCCGTATATTTTGATTTTTGCCGCGCCCGCGGCATCTCCGTACTTATTTTATCATATCGGGCGCGCGTTGTCAATGGTGCGTCCCCCGAAAAACAGGGCGGCAAACAAAAAAAACGCCGCGTAAAGCGGCGTCAGGTCCGGTTTGAGGTGAGCTTCGTATCCCGCGCGTAAAAGGCGCCAATCGCCTTTACCGCCGCGCGGATGAAGCGCGTGTTCGACGGCCGCGGCGCGGCCGTCCCGACGTCTCGTCCGAAGTGATCCCGCAGAAGCGTCACGCTGCCTTTCTCCCACGCCGCGGCGACTGCGTGACGGATGTCACGCTCTACGCGCGGGACGGTAGTGCCGCCGCGCTCCGCTATCGGGGCGTATATGCTTCTGCCCACGTATCCGGGAAAACGCGAATCGCACAGTACGCCGACGATCGCCTCTTTCAGATACGAAAAGCCCTTGAAATATCTCGGTATGCAAAGCTCCGTCAGGAGCTTGTCGGTCTTTGTTTCGTAATAATCCCTCAGCTGTTCTTCCGTCATGACGCCGCACCTTTGATGAATGATATTATCCTTCCGGGACGAATCCAGTATATCATATACCGTATGAAAAGTCAATCCCCCGGAGAGGTGAAACGCGATGAAATCCCCGCGATGCCCGAATGAAACCGTTCGCTTAGCTCACTAATGAAGCGAAGCCGCCCCGTCTCTTAATCAGCGGACGCAGTGAGCGGCTTCATTGCATTCTGTTAAGCCCGACGCGCCTGCCGTTTTCTTTGGCGAAAGTTTCGACTTTCTCCCGATAACCCCTTGCTTTTACAAGCTCGAAAAAGGAACCGCCGCCGTCGTCTTTATACCCGTAATTATGACCGGTAACGTGAAAACCGTTTTCGTCAATATCTTGACATTTCCACTGCTTTGTAGTATAATAAAAACGGACAATCTGAATACACACGATATTGCCTCATCGTGCCCTGCCTTTCCGCTTCGGCACGCAGAAGTCTCGCGTAAAGACTTAAGATCCGGATAACGTCAGAATCAAGTATCCGGTTGTAAAGATTCAGAGGCAGCAAAGTACTAAATAATAATCGGAGGATAACCATGAAGAAACTGTTCATAACGCTTGCGTGCATCGTTACGCTCGCCGCGGCGCTTGCTCTTTCCGCTCTTGCCGTACGCACGGATAACGGAGTCCTTGTATATGACGCGGATCGCATAGAGGAGATCCTGAACTGTGAGGCGGGAGAGCGCGATATCAGATGGGACGTGCCGTTCCTTGCAAGCGAGCCGAAGATCGACGGCGTAATAGATGAAGACGAATACCTGCCGTTTGAAAACTATATGCCGTATATGTCAAAAGCGGCGTTCGGCAAAACAAACGAAGACTCGTTCCAGAAATTTATAGACTCGACGGAAGACAACATACTCGACGCGTACTGGGGCTGGGACGGAACGTATCTTTATATCGCATTCACGGTGCATCTGGTTAACGGATACCATTGCGACCCTGAGGCGGATTACGGCAGCAGTATACTCTTGTATAACGCAAACTGCCTGCAGCTCGGTTTTGCCGACCCGGAGGCGACAGGCAAGGACAAAAGCTATAATGAAATAGGCTTCGGCGTGAACAGCGAGGACGGGCATCTGCTTGTTGAAAGCTGGGCGGGGCAGTATCTGCCCGAAGCCGGAACGGACTTCATGGGTAAATACGACAGAAGATACGAGACCGTAACTTATGAAATACGTCTTCGCGCGCAGTCTCTGCTCGGCTTGACGGACAGAGCGCCGCAGAACGGAGATCAGCTCAATTACGCCTTTGTACTCGCTCTGAACGGCGATTCATACGTCACGGGCGAGGTCTGGCAGCTTCTGTTCTGCCACGGCATAGGCGCTCAGTATTCCATGAAGCTGAACGAGTATTTTGCAAGGATAACATTTACCGGCAAGCCGGACAACGTTGAAGGCGAGGTCATAAATTACACGGGTCTTGATGAAAACGAGCAGAAATACGGGCTTCTCACGTTCGCGGACATGAGCCTTGAGGCTGTAACGGACGCGATAAAAACGGAAAAAGCCCGGGCTGAGCGCACGGAGGAAAACGGAGAGGCGTTTTTAAGATTTTATCCCGGCGAAGACGAGGGCATACCGTACTTCTACTTTATCCCGGGACGCATGCTTGCGGACAACGTAAGCACCGTGGCGGTCAAATATCGCACCTCTTCCCCTCACGTTAAAGACCTCGGCATTGTGTACCGCAACATGTTCACGGAGTATATCGATCCCGATTACTGCTATACGGAAACGGTCGGCAACGACGGTGATTGGCACGTCGTGCTGTTCGATATGGAAGGCGAGGACGGCTGGACGCACTTTATCGTAGACCTCGGCATCGTCGCTTTCCCGGCCGGCTCGCCGGCCGACGAATACGTAGATATAGCGTGGATCAAGGGCTATACGGACGATCCGCGGGCTATGTATTCCGACATGATATACAAAAAACAGAGCGCCGTAACGGAGGCGCAGACGGAAACCGGGACGGAATCCGAGGCCGAAACGGAGACCGATACACAGACCGTAACGGACGCGGCGACAAACGCTCCCGAAACGAAAAAGCCGGATACCGGCGATAAAGACGTCAAAAAAACGGGCAAATTCAATCCGCTGTTCATTATAATCCCCGCAGCCGCCGCCGTCATAATCGCAGTCGTTATCATTGTTATATTAAAAAAGAAAGCGGCATCGGTTAAAAGATGACAAATCATAACCGCAATATAATTGTTACGAAGTCAAGAGAACAGGAAATACAGGAGTTAATGAAGACGGCGCAAAGCGCCTAATGAAGTCGTTCGCTTCGCTCACTAATGAAGACGGCGGCGACGCCGCCTAATGAAGCGAAGTCGCCCCCCGTTCCTCAATTAGCGAACGCAGTGAGCGTCTTCATTTCTTCATTAGCGAAGCGTCTTCATTA
>JAGDCE010000226.1 GCA_017958705.1 Clostridia bacterium | reverse complement strand
CGCACAGGACAGTTACGTAGAACAGACCGAGGCATACACAACGCTGTTCCAAAATAAGAGCAAGTACAAAGCAATAATGTCCGCTCTCGCGGAAATGCTGTATAAGGAATTTAACAAGAGGTAAGATCATGGCATCGGGATACATTTACATCATGACAAATCCGTCTTTGAAAGACATGGTAAAAATCGGATATGCGGCGAATGTTGAAGAGCGCAGAAAGCAGCTCAGCACAACAGCGTTGCCGTATGATTATGAAGTCTATGCAACATATGAGACGCCCGGAAACCTTGAAGCCAAGAAACTTCACAAGCTGATCGACAATCTGAATCCTGATTAAAGAGTGTCAAAAAACCGCGAGTTTTTCGTTATGTCCCCTGAAGATGCTTATGAGCTTCTTGAAGCGATCGCCATAATCAGCGGTACGAAGGATAAACTGAAAAAGATTAAAACAGCTTCTGAAGCCAAGCAGAAAATAAAAAAGCCTGCTATCGACTTTTCAAAGTGCGGAATACCCGTTGGCGCAAAATTAGTCTTCGTCGAAGATCAGAGCATCGTTGCCGTCGTTGCAAGCAAACGTAAAGTATTGTATAACAACGAGGAAACTTCGGTTTCCGCCATCGCGTCGGAGATAAAAGGCTATTCGGTCGCCGGACAGCACTATTTTACATACAACGGCAGACTGCTTGTCGATATTGCTAACGAGACCCAATGGAAAGATTATAATTGAAAAAACGCTCTTTACTACTATTTTATTAAATAGATTTTGAAAACACAAAAGCCGGGTAATGTTCCCGACTTTTGTATTTTGAATATGTTTCAGTTGCCTTTGTTTCGTTATGAACAATCGCACCAAGGCGTGCGGTCTGAAAAGACCGGCGCGGGAAAACCGGTGATTCTCGCCGGTTTTTTCATTTTCTCCGTTTTTTTTGCTTTTCAAAATCCGAAAAAAGCGAAGAAAAGCAAAACCGGGCGCGGAGGAGGTACCGCGCCCGGCCGTGTCTGTATTTTTTTGCCCGGCTGTCAGAACGAAAGTCCCGCCGCGCTGAGGAGTTTTTCGGCTTCTTCCGCCGTTATATCGGCGCCGTCGCGCCTGTCGTCACCTTTGTCCGCGGCGTCAGGCAGCAGAGTGTCGAGCGCACGGTTGCCGGAGAGGCAGCCATCGCCGAACGAACCGCAGACGCGCCCCGCGCCTTCGCTCAGATGATCGAGGAATGCGCCGCAGTCTTTTACGGGTCCCGGCCAGCTGTTGTCGGCGGCGTGAGCCTTTCCGATTATGCCGCCCACCGTGCTTTTGCCGTTTACGGTGCCGAACGCAAAGCATTTTTCAACGCCGTTGCCCGCCTCCGCGATATTGCCGAGCGAGCATCCGATTATACCGCCGACCGTATCGGAATTCGGTGCGTCCACCGTTCCGCGGAACATAAGAGCGACGTTCGTTCCGAACTCGTTGTAGCCCGCGACGCCGCCGATCGTATCGGTGTCGGTGACGGACGGATCGACGCTGACAGTGACGTTATCGAGCACTATGTTTTCAAACGCGCTGTGATCGTTTGTTCCGGACAGTCCGCCGAGGAAGCGCATTCCCCTGATCGAGCTGTTGGTGACTTTGACCCCGCTGATGACGCTTCTTACGGCTTTACCGGACAGGATGCCGGTGAAAAGACCGTCAGATTCGATATGGATATTATCGAGGATCAGATCCTTGATCTCCGCGCCTTCAAGAAGGGTGAATATGCCGGAGCCGCCTATCATCGTAAGATTCTTTACCGTATGACCTTTACCGTCAAGCTTTCCGTTGAAAACGGTTATACCCGAAAACGCGGCTCCGCTCATATCTATGTCCGCGCCGAGCGTATATTCGCCTTTCGGTTGTATGTTTGCGAACTGCTCCGGTGTGGTTATGATCCCGTCGTCCTCTATCACGGACGGATCCTTGCCGGGTACGTAATCGAACTCCGCCGTACCGGCGCACTCGCCTCCGGTCCCTCTGACCTTAACGTAAAGTTTGCCTTCGGTTTTAATACCCGGATCGGTGCCTTTTGCAACGTCGATATAGATCCATTCGGAATCCTTGAAATCTTCGGTCTCCGAGAAGCACGCCTCAAGCGGCATCCCCGCGGTATCGAAGAAAACCCTGCCGTTATCGATCTTTGTTATCTTCGGCGTAGGAGGCGGCGCCGGGGTCTTCCCTTCAAGCGAATACATGACGTTCGCAACGGAATCGTAGACGCGGAAGCCCCAGTCTACGTTCGGCTCTATGTGCGTGCTCTTGTTTCTCGTGATACCCTCCTGCGGTTGGTCATACCACGAAAGCGAGTAACTCCAGCGGTTTACTATAAGAGCCTTCGGCTTGTATTTTGCAACGGGTTCGGAGTATCTTTCGATACAGGTCTTCCCGTCGATCAGATCGATCAGTCCGTCCCAGTCTGTCCCGCCGAGATAAAGCGACGCCCACGTCTGCATCATTTCGACCGTGCCGTCTTTGCCTTTTTTGTAGAACGGCTTATAATAGCCCTCTTTGTCGCCCGGCACGTTTTCGATGAACAGCCAGACCGGATCGTTTTCCTCAAAATACGCTCCGCCCTCTCCGTCGTCCGTCATATAGTTCGCCAGATATCCGTTGCACCAGCGGATGTTGAAGCGTTCGTCGTCGAACGGGAATTTGTCTCCTTTGCTCCATCTCTCTATCAGGTGCCAGTCGGCGAAAATGACGATAAAGGGTTTATCCGCGCGGTCCGATCCGTCGTCGAATTTATACCATCCGTCGCCGTGCTCGCCGTATATGTCGTAAAGGTCGTCGAGTAACATTTGCAGTCCGTCGTACTCTTCCCCGAACAGGCGGATGGAAACGTAAGCCTTCGGATTTTTATAGTTCTCCGGTTTTTCCGCCGAAACGTCGAGTACGGACGTGAACGAGGT
>JAGDCE010000225.1 GCA_017958705.1 Clostridia bacterium | reverse complement strand
GTTTCTTTGACGTTTGGCACACAAACGTCCTGCTTGCAGAGATATGCGACAAAAATACCGGCTGAAATAAGGATTTTGTTCCTTACTCAGCCGGTTTTCATTAACTGTCCTTAAGAGTACCTCGCATAAGGAGCGTTTTTTTCAGCAAAGTCGATTACCAGTCGTAATAGCTGGACGCATATGTGCCGCCCGCGATAAGACCTATGATAATGACGAAGAAGTAGATCACGATCGTGACCAGCGCGATTATGCTGAACACGAGACCGAGGTTGCCGAGTATGCTGCCGGCTTTGGCTTTACCGGTGAGCTGAGCTCCGGTCGCGGTGTATTCTTTGACCTTCTTCTTATTTACGATCGCGAGGATGAGACCTACGAGACCCGCAAAGATCAGGGACAGAAGACCCGTAACGAAGATCGGGCCGGCGTCGGGCGTCGCGACGACGGGCGTATACTGGGGCTGCTGATAGACCGGCTGCTGATATACCGGCTGCTGCGGCTGCTGGTAAGTCGGCTGCTGCTTGGGCTGGGGCTGGGGCTTGGGAGCCGCCTGCTGAGCACCGCACTCGGTGCAGAACACGGCGTTGTCGGGGAGCTGAGCTCCGCAGTTCTTGCAATACATATGTACCTCTTTCCGACGGGGTCACCGTCAAATATAATTTTTTATATTAAGCCTGTCGGCATAATAACTTAAAGATCGAGCGATGAAAGGAATTCCGAGACCGTGCGGTCGTAGCCCTGCTCGTCGTTTATCCTGATGCGCGAATGCGCGCCGACGGGGAAGTAAACGAGCTTTTTGGTCTCCGACGGGCATCTGTCGTACAGGGCCTGCGCGAATTCCGGCACAGAATACGTATCCTGCCGGCTCTGCAGCATCAGGATCGGGCGATACATCTTCTTTATGCGCCTGATCGGCCCGTCGGTCACGACGTTGGCGCGGGAGATGAAGAACAGATGAGTCACCACGCCCTGGATCATCGGGAAAAGCGGTTTATTTTTTTCCTTGAAATGGTTTTTGAGCGATTCGTAGAAGTTCACGTACATCCCCTCGGTCACGACGGCGCGGATATATCCGGGGCATTTTTTCGACGCCGCGGCGAAAAGCGCGGTCGAGGCGCCGATGCAGATGCCGTGAAGCACGACGGAGCTGTTCCCGAGCGAGACGAGCAGCCCGCTCCATTTTATAATATCCTTATATTCTCCGTATCCGAGGCGGTTTATATGGCCGTCCGAATAGCCGTGCGCGCGGTTGTCTATCACGAGGACGTTATAGCCGTCGCGCTCGTACGCAGACGCGAAATAATACGAATACTGATACGATTCGGTGCGGCCGGCGATGATTATCACGGCGCGCTTCGCGCCGAAGTCGAAATACTCGCCGACGAGCCTGTATCTGCCGCTTTTGACCTGTACGGGACGTTTTTTGTCCGTGACGGTCTTCTCCCATTCGAGCCCGGCGTTGTACATACGCACGTATTCCGGGTCGTCGGGAAAGCTGCACGTGTGCCCCCATTTATTTTTGCTTGTGCGAAGCAGCAGCACGGCGTACAGCGCGAACGACATCGCGAGCACGGGCAGCACGAAGAGCAAAAGCGCCGCGCCGATGATTATCAGGATGATTTGCAAAGGTCCCATGTTTACTCCGAGATACCGATAATGAAGTGATAGACGCTCTGGCCGCCGTAGATCGCGGTGGCTTCGAGCATCGGATAGGCTTCCGCCATGCGCTGAAGCAGGATCGTTTCTTTTTCCTCGGAAACGCCCTCTCCGCGGAAGACGACGCAGCTCTCCGCGTCCTCGATCCCCGGCACTCTGCCGAGCGCGGTTATCATGCAGTCGCACCAGTCTGTGGAAGCCGCCGCGGGGACGCCGTTTAGCAGTACGATCTCCTCGCCGGCGAGGCACTTTACGCCGCCGCTGTCGTAGTCGCGCACGGCGACCGATTCGGTAAGCGTCGCTGTGCTCTGCATACCTTCCTTCATCAGCTTTATCCGTCGCTGTACGTCGTCGCTGTCGGGTATGTCCATCGCGAGCGCGTAATATCCCTCCGCCGGGCTGCGGCTCGGCAGCACCGTGACGTTTTCCGCGCCGGTGATGCGCACCGCCTGTTCCGCCGCCATTATGACGTTTTTGTCGTTAGGCAGGATAACAACATTTTCGGCGTGTACCGCCGAGAGCGCGCGGACGAAGTCCTCTGACGAGGCGTTCATCGTCTCTCCGCAGACGACGGTCTGATCGCAGCCGAGCTCGCGGAACGTACTGTCAATACCGTCGCCGTTTACCGCCGCGATGATCGAAAGCGGCTTTTTCGGCGCCGCCCCGGCGGCGAGGACCTCGTTGTGCTGAAGCTGCATGTTCTCGAGTTTGAACGAGATGAATTCGCCGAATTCCTGCGCCAGCGCTATGACCTTCGACGGCTTTTTCGTGTGTATGTGAACTTTGACGCGCGTGCCGTCCTGAACGGCGACGAGCGAGGTGCCGTAAACGGTCAGATCGTCGATGAACGAGCGGAGCGTGAAGCGCTGATCGTAATCCTCACCGCGCATCAGCTGCAGCACGAATTCCGTGCAGTAGCCTTCTTCGAACGCGCTGTTCTCGTTGAACAGGGAAGCGTCCGCCGCCGGCGCGGGAGTCTCCTCGCGCTCTTCTTTTTCGTTCTCTTTGTCGCGAACGGTGTGCTCCTTGCCGTAAAGCTGGTCGAGCATTCCCTCGATAATGAGGATATAGCCGTACGCGCCGCTGTCGATGACGCCGGCTTCCTTCAGTACCGGAAGCAGCTCCGGCGTGAAAACGAGGCTCTTGCGCATCTCGGCGATATACATCGACAGTATCGCCTCTATCGTGCTGTTGCGGTCTATCTGTGTGCGTATGTGCTCTATGCCCTCGCGCGCCACGGTGAGGATCGTGCCCTCCACGGGGTGGACGACGGCGGCATACGCCGTTTTATAGGCGCGGATCAGCGCGTTGCGCAGCTCGCCCGGACCGATCCAGCCGCACCGCGCAAGCTCCGTGTACATACCGCGGAAAAGCTGGGAGAGTATGACGCCGGAATTGCCGCGCGCGCCCAGCAGCATCCCTTCGCTGACCGGCTTCAGATACGCGCCCGCCTCCGTGCGCGAAGGCGCCGCGCCGAGGCCGTGGCGCAGCGTGAGCGCCATGTTCGTGCCGGTGTCTCCGTCCGCGACGGGGAAGACGTTTAGTTTGTTTACTTCTTCTTTGTGATTTACGAGATTGCGCAGACCGTTCTTGAGCATTTTCTCAAGCTGTCTGCCGTTTATCCTTCTGTTTGCCATTATTTACCCTGTTCTTTGCCGAGCAGCTTTATGCTCTTCGGCAGGAAAAATGTGAATATCAGAGAAACTGCCATCGCGGCGGCGCAGATCAGCGTCATATACGCTATCGGCGCGGTGCCGGCGTGGATGTCGGCGACGCCCTCGCTGCTTTTCTTAAGCGCCGTAAGCACGACTCCGGTGCCTATGCCGGTCGCGACGCCGGAGAAAAGTCCCTGCACCGCGAAATACATAGCGGAGTTGGATACGCCGGTGCGCTCCTCCTCCTCTGCGGCAAGCTGTGACGGCACCGAGTATGCGACGGCGAACAGCGCGCCTATCGCGAACGAGCAGATGAGGCCGGATATGATCGAAAGAACCGTTTTCGCGGCGCCCTCCGCCATGAAAGACACGAAGAACATCGTGACCGTGCCGGTGAAGAACACCGTGAGGATGTATCCGTACGAGACGCCGAAGCCGTATCTGCGGTGGATCTTATTGTAGAGCAGAAGTGTCAGCGGCACCGGCGCGAACGCCGCCATCATGACGTATATCATGTTCATTTTGACGAACGAGAAATACTCGTTTATGCCGCCGAGAAACAGCTGGACGCCGAACGTCATGAAAGAATACACGATCATCCACTTGATGAACGAGCCGTTTTTAAGCGTCGCGGCAAGCGACGGCACGAGGCGCAGACGCTTTGTTTTTTCCTTCGGGACGTCTTTGTTCGACGGCTCTTTGATCATGAAAAGCGGTATGAGCATCGTGAGGCTGAGCGGCATCACGATCAGCGCGGCGACGCGCACGTTCATTCCGTTGAGCATGGCGCGGACGCCGACGTAACCGATTATGAAGTATACTATGTCGCAGACGGATTTGACGTTGCCGAGCATCGTGCGCTCGCGCTCCGTCGAGACGATCTCGGTAAACGTCGCGTAATACGTCACCATTGTAAGCGTATAGCAGGTGTAGAAGATACACAACACTACGCCGTAGTAGAAAGTGTTAAGAAGCGACACGCCCTCGGGCCGCGGCACTATGAGAAACGCGGCGTATGCGAGCAGAAGCGGGATAAGACCTATCAGAAGCGACGGGCGCCGCCTGCCGAAGCGGCTGCGCAGACCGTCTGTCAGCGCCGCCATGGGCACGTCGATTATACCGTCTATTATCTTTGCGATGAGCACGAAGGCGCCCCAGATCGCGGCGTCGACGAGATCTCGCTGCAGATAAGTCTGGTTTTTGATCGCCGCCTCGCCGAAGCCGCCGATTATCAGCGCGCTGCAGAGATACGACGTCATCATGGTGTTAAGGAGGTTCACGCCCATGCCGGATACGGCGTACAGGGCGATCTGTTTCTTAGAGCCCAGTTTTTTCATGACGGTCCGCCTTTCGCTTTTTATGATGAGCCTTTTCCGGTTTTTTATTCGGCGTATTTTTCAACGATCGCCCTCTCCTCGGAAAGATCCGCGGAGATCGGCTTGCCGACGTAGTACGCCGCCATGAGACCGGGGCCGATGTTGACGCCGCAGAGCGGGAACACGTCGCGGATCACGACCGCCTTCGGGTGGAATTTTTCTTCGATCATGCGCTTGTATTCCTCCGCCTGGGGCAGACGGTTAGTCTGCGCGATGACGATCAGCTGATCTTCCGGGTCTTCTATCGTCTCGGCTATGTAGTTGAGCAGCAGGGAGTACGCCTTTTTCGCGCCCTTCGCCTTGCCGAGCACGGTCGTGAGACCGTTGTAGTCGAATTCACCTATCGGCTTCACGCCTGCGAGCGTCCCGAAGAACGCCTTCGCGTGCGTGAGTCTGCCTTTTTTGGCGACGAACGACAGATCGTCGAGCCAGCCGGCCTGGTGGAACCTGTTCTTGTTCGCCTCGAGCCACTCCTTGACCTCGGAAAGCGTCTTGCCCTGTTCGCGGAGCTGAGACGCGCAGATCGCCATAAGACCGAAGCCCGGTCCGAAGCGGAGCGTGTCGACCGCCTCGATCTTCGCCTCGGGGTATTTTTTGAGCACCTGCTCGGCGGCGCGCGACGCGAAGTTGAACGCGCCGCTGATGCCGGACGATATCGTCATCACGAGTATCTCGTCGCCCTGCTCCGCGTACGGCTCCATCGCCGCCGCGAATTCTTCGACGTTGGCGGGAGAGGTCGCGTACTCGTCCGGGCGCTTTTTCAGATCGGCGTAAAACTCGTCGCGCCCGACCGTGGTCCACTCGGAGAACGACGGTATGTCGCCCTGCTCGGGGAAAACGAGATGTCCGGGGATGATCTTTATGCCGTATTTTTCGGCGGTGGCGGCGTCAAGATCGCACGTTCCGTCCGCCATTATGATGAATTCTTTCATTTTTTACTCCTTGTGATCTTTGTGATCGTTTATGAATGCGAGCACTTTCTGACGCACTTCCTCGCCTCCGGCGAGAAACGACAGCGTGTGCTGCGCTTTATCAACTTCTATGAACTGCTTTTCGGAGGCGCAGGCTGCGAAATTGCGCCGCCCGTCCTCAAACGGCACAGTCGGGTCGCCCCGGTCGTGCAGGAAAAGCATCGGCACCGTGGTTTTCGATAACGGCTCCTCCGCGCTCTGCCGCAGACTGATGCCGAACCTGCATCTTGCGTAAAGATCGACGATCGGCATTATCAGCGGCGCCGGGAGACGACGGCGCTTGCAGTCGCGCCCGATCTGCAGATACGGACTGACGTAGCCGCAGTCTATGATCATGCCGGCCACGTCCGAGCCGTCGATTGCGTCGGCGGCGTACGCCGCGGTGTAGGCGCCCATCGAGACGCCGTATATAAATATATTATTTTTACCTTTGTTTTTAAGATACTCTATCCACACCGGCAGATCGCGGCTTTCGAGTATGCCGAGCGTACAGGTGTCGCCGCCGCTGTCCATATGGCCGCGGAGGTGTACCGTCAGCGCGTCGATGCCTTTCGGGTACAGATATTTGATCTGGGTGCAGAAATTCAGCGCCGGATCTCCGCGGTAGCCGTGGACGAAAATGACTGCCGTGTCGTTTCCCCGGTCGTACAGATCGCCGTGAAGCGTTATGCCGTCGACCGTGACGGAGACGCGCTCGGACGGGATCGAGCCGAGATCGGCCATGTTCTTTTTGACGGTATCCGTGTAAGGCTCGTAGTACGTGCCGGAGGTGTTGATCTTCTCGAGCGGCACCGCCTGCTTTCTGCCGAAAGCAACGCGGCACGCGACGATCGCGGGACCGACGGCGAATATCAGGTAAAGTGCCGCGAGCGCGGCGGCGATGTAAACGAATACCATATTCAGATCCTGACCGGCGTGACGCCGCGCACGGTGCCGCCTTCGCACACGTAACAACGCAGAGCGGACGTTCTGCCGCAGACGGATACCGTCAGATCCTCGAACCCGGGCAGACGGAACGTGACCGTCTCGTGCTTTTTGAGACGTATGCCCCTCGGCTCGAATACCGTGCCGGACGTCTGCTTGAATATGCTCTCCTTTTTCGTCCAGACGGAGAGTATCCCGTCCCTGCCGTCGGCGCGTTCGCCGTGGCAGAGCAGGCGCGAGGTGACGAGCTTCGGATCGCCGAAGCGGTCGAACGCGTCGTTTTCCTCTATGTCGACGCCGACGGCGTCGTCGGACACCGCGACGCAGACGGAGCTTTTAGTATGCGACAGCGAGAACGGAGGCGCGCCGTCTGACGACCACTTGCCGTTTATCGCGCGCGTGAAGCGCAGCGACGGGAAGTCCACCCCGGCACAGCGCCGCAGCGCCGTCCCGAGCAGCTCCCACACGCAGTAGCGCGCGATCCGGAGCTTTTCGTCGGCTGTCCCGGCGACGTACGCCGCGCGGTTCGGGTCGGCTATCGGGCCCGGCTCGGCGCCGTCGGGTATGCGCGCGATGAACACGTCGAGGATGCCGCGCTGCTGCCATTTGCGGCGCATCTCGGCCTCCTGCTCGCACATCCTGACGCCGAGCACGCACTCGCGCGCGAAATGCTCGCAGTTGTTGTGTATTATACTGTATCCGCCCTCGCCCAGGCGGGAGCGCGCCGCCTGCACCGCCTCGTCCGGCGTGCGCGCGGTCTTTTTGTCGCCGTGCTCCGGTTCGCCGCGTTCGATGATCCTCCCGCAGCAGAACGTGTCGGCGTCCACCGCGCAGACGCGCGGGTCTTTGTTCTGCTCGGCGAATTCCGGCAGAGGCGGGTATCCGAACTGGATTATCTCGTCCTCCGACACGAACACGCCGTAATGATACAGCGAGCCGAGGGCGACCCTGACTATGTCGCCTTTTCGGCACTGCCCGGGCGACCACTTCATGACAGCTTTTTCTCCACGTAATCGACGACGTCGCCGAAAGTGCGGAACGAGAGGACCGTCACGTCGTCGAATATTATGCCGAACGTCTCCTCTATCGCGATCACGGTGTACAGCATGTTCACGGACGACAGACCGAGATCGGTCTGAAGCAGCGAATCCTCGGTGCAGCGGTCCGCGACGCTTTCATCGTCGGCGGCCGAGCGTAGTATGTCAAGCAGCTTGTCGGTTATCTGTTGTCTGTTCATTTGCATTTGTTGTATCTCTTTATTTTCATGCTGGGAGTTCTTTCAAAATCGGTGTCGCGCACGACTATGCGGCTGACGCGCTGGTACGGCGGCAGAGAATCGTTGATCTTTTGCAGCGTCGATACTATGATCTCTTTCGGGTCACCATTGACGCCGGCGAGCGCCTCCATCCTCGGGACGACCTCGAGCGCGAGTATGTGCGCGCCGCTCTCGGTCACGTCCTCGAAGACCTGACTGTCGCGGATGAACGCGGGCTCGTTGAAGCGCGCCTCGACCTCGGCGGGCGAGACGTTCTCGCCGTTGGGCAGAACGATTATCTCCTTGATCCTGCCGGTGATGTACAGGAAGCCGTCTTCGTCGATCCGGGCGAGGTCGCCGGTCCTGAACCAGCCGTCGGTGTACGCCGCCGCGGTCTCGGCTTCGTCGCCGACGTAGCAGTCCATCATGTTGTCGCCCTTGAGCCACAGCTCGCCGTCCTCGATGCGCAGCTGCTGATGCGGATACGGGATGCCGACGGATTCCGGCTTGCGCTGCGATTCCGGGTTGCCGGAAACGAGGTTGGCGGATTCGGTCAGGCCGTAGCCCGCGAGAAGGGAGATGCCCATCTTCGGATATTCCTGTATCAGATACGGCGAGACTGCCGCGGCGCCGCAGATTATGTATTTCAGATCGTCTCCGAGCATATTCCTGCCGAATTTGCGCGAAAGTGAGAGCGCCATGTCGGCGAGCGCCGGAACGAGCACGAGCACCGTCGGACGGAAGACCGCTATGTCCCTGAACATATCTTTGTTGTTGCGGCAGATGTACAGCGCGCTGCCGGTGTAAAGCGAGGTCATCAGGTTCCTGATGAGCCCGAACACGTGCGACAGCGGGAGCACGAGCAGATATCTCTGCCCGAAAACGTCCTTGTAGCCGTAGCAGCCGTTGACCGTGCCCTCCATGACGGCGCGGTGGTTGAGCAGAGCGCCCTTGCTTCTGCCGGTGGTGCCGCCGGTGAACATTATGACGCACGGGTCGGACGGCGCGGCGGGGACGACCGGCGAGCGGTCGTGCGAGGCGTCGTCGACGCTTATAAGCGGCAGAGACGGCGCCGCCTTTTTAACGGTGGCGAGGCTGTCCTGCAGCGCCGGATCGTATACGAGCTCGTTTACGCCGAGCTTCATGCAGCAGCCGAAAACGGCGTCCGCGGGAAGCTGGGGCGGGAGTATCACGGCGGTGCAGCCGCCGGTGACGGCGGCGATACAGGCTTTGACGGCGCCGTAGCCGTTGCGGCAGAGTATGCCGACGCGGCGGCCTTTGCCGATCAGCGGACGGAAGTGAGCGGCGTCGTCTTCAAGCCCGGCGAACGTGTGCTTCACGCCCTCGTCCTCAACGGCGACGCGGTCGGCGTACTGCGGGAGTATCGCCTCCCACATTTCCGTTACCGATCCGTATTCCTTTATTTTTTCGAATTCCTCGGGATCCGTGTACTTACGGAACACCTCTCTGTCAGTCGTGCAGATCATTTTCCAGTCCTTTCTTTGCCTTCGGCAAGCTTTGCGAGCCGTATGTCGGTTTCGTGGAGCCGGGCCGCCGCCTCGTCGAGCTGGGAAAATTTCGGGCGCGGACCGTATTCGTCCGTCACCGAAAATCTCTCGCCTATCACGACGACGAGCCTGCTGTAGAAATGTTTTCTCGGTTTGATGTACGCCGGTATGATCGGCGCGTTGCCCTGAAGCGACATCAGGATCATGCCGGATTTGAAGCCGGCGGGAGCCTCGCTCTGCAGGCTGACCTGCCCCTCCGGGAACATCGAGACGAGCTCGCCGGAGCGGAGCGCGTCGGTCACCTGACGCATCGAGTTGAAGCTCATGTCGTTCTTGTCTATCGAAATGCAGCGGAACAGCTTCAGCCAGAAGCCGAGCCGGTGCTCCATCAGTTCTTTTT
The DNA here is from genome assembly GCA_017958705.1 of Clostridia bacterium. Taxonomy (GTDB): domain Bacteria; phylum Bacillota; class Clostridia; order Oscillospirales; family CAG-272; genus UBA1248. Next base: position 1,063 of record JAGDCE010000225.1, on the reverse strand, counting down.
TGCAGATGAACCGGTGACGCCTGTACCAGACCGCCATCATCAGATACATCGGGTCGAACAGACCTATGTGGTTGGAGATCAGCAGCGCACCGCCGCGGATCTTCTGCTTCGCCGCCTCGCTCTCGTAAATTATCTTCGGTCGGAACCATAAAAGTCCCGGCGCGGCGGTGATCCGCACGAAGTCGAACGGCAGATATTCAAGCGAAAACAGCGGTTTACGCTTTTTCTTCTTTTCTTCGTTTTTCAAGAAGCTCTCCGAGTGAAATTATTTTTTGCCGCAGACGGCTGTTGTATTCCTCGACCGCCGCCGGGTCCGCGCATGAAACGCCTTCGGGCGGGACGATCGGTGCCCCGATCACGACGCGGGCGCGGGCTTTGCCGAAATACGCGCCGTCCGTGTATACCGGTATCACCGGCGCGCCGGTGCAGAGCGACAGATACGCCGCGCCGGGCCGGAACGGCAGAGGAGGCGTCTCGTCTTTCAGCGGCAGCCTGCCCTCGGGGAAGACGCAGAGCACGCCGCCTTTGCGCAGGATCTGCTCGCACTTTCCCATATAACCGTATTCGGAGGAGCCGCGGTCGATGCGGATCCCGCCCATAAGCTTAAGAAACAGAGCGAGAAGCTTTTTCTCGAAAAGCACCTCGGCCATAAGCGTCCGCAGCGTCCGCGTGAAGAATACGAACAGATAAACCGCGTAGTCGAAAACGGACGTGTGATTCGAGACGAGCACCGCCGCGCCCTTTATGTGCCGCCCCTGCGCCGCTTTGTCCTCGTAATAAACTTTCGTGCGGAAGACGGGCAGGGCGGCGGGCAGGCCCGTCAGCTTTACGAAGGCGTTAAACAGTCTTATCATCTTTGCGGATTCTTTCTTCCGTTCTTTCGCGTATGTATGCGCCGAGCGCGTTCACGGTCGAAAGCCCCGTGCCGGCCTGTTCCGGGAACGGTATGCCGAATTCGGCGCCGAGGCGCGAGATCACCGCGAAATATTCGAGCGAGCTGCCGCCGAGATCGGAGAAGAAGTCGGCGTCGGGCGATATGTCGTCCGCGTCCTTGCCGCACGCC